>JAZNDN010000034.1:0-14353 GCA_045588085.1 Eubacteriales bacterium | reverse complement strand
AATAGGTCCTTACAAGGGCGGTCTTCGCTTCCACCCCTCTGTTAACGAGAGTATCATCAAGTTCCTCGGCTTCGAGCAGACCTTCAAGAACTCTCTGACCTCGCTCCCCATGGGCGGCGGTAAGGGCGGTTCCGATTTCGACCCTCAGGGCAAGTCGGATAACGAGGTTATGCGCTTCTGCCAGAGCTTTATGACTGAGCTCCAGAAATACATAGGTCCCGACACAGACGTTCCCGCAGGTGATATCGGTGTTGGTGCAAGAGAAATTGGCTATATGTTCGGTCAGTACAAGAGACTTCGCGACGAGTTTACCGGAGTTCTCACCGGTAAGGGAATTACCTACGGCGGTTCTCTCATTCGTCCTGAGGCGACCGGCTTCGGTGCTGTTTACTACACCGTTGAAATGCTTAACTATGTCGGTGGCAGCGTAAAGGGCAAGACCTTCGCAATCTCCGGCTTCGGTAACGTTGCTTGGGGAACTGTTAAGAAGGTAAACGAGCTCGGCGGTAAGGTTGTAACCATCTCCGGTCCCGACGGATACGTTTACGATCCCGATGGCATTTCCACCGAGGAAAAGGTTAACTTCATGCTCGAAATGCGTGCTTCCTGCCGTAACAGAGTTCAGGATTACGCAGATAAGTTCGGCGTTCAGTTCTTCCCCGGTCAGAAGCCTTGGGGCGTAAAGGCAGATATACTTATGCCCTGCGCAACTCAGAACGAGGTTGACCTCAAGGAAGCAGAGCAGATTGTTGCAAACGGTGTTAAGTACTACGTTGAGGTTTCCAATATGCCTACCACTAACGAGGCTGTTGCATATCTCAAGGCAAACGGCGTCATCGTAGCACCCTCCAAGGCAGTAAATGCCGGCGGTGTTGCAGTTTCCGGTCTTGAAATGTCTCAGAACTCTATGCGTTACAGCTGGAGCGCAGAAGAGGTTGACGAAAAGCTTAAGGGCATCATGAAGAACATATTTACCGCATCCGTAAACGCTGCAAAGCAGTACGGACTTGGTGACGACCTTGTTGCAGGTGCTAATATAGCAGGATTTATAAAGGTAGCCGAAGCAATGAAGGCACAGGGTGTTGTCTGATTTTTGCATAACCGAAAAGGCAGAAACGCTGGTTTCTGCCTTTTCTATCGCCCTTTTCGCCCAAGCTCGACGTAGGTAACTACGCCTTCAGGGCGAAGAACAACGATTTCTGCTAAAAATCTATTTTTTGAATGCTCCGCATTGCATAACCGAAAGGCAGAAACAGTGGTTTCTGCCTTTTCTATCGTCGTTTTCGCCCAAGTTCGACGTAGGTAACTACGCCTTCAGGGAGAAGAACAACGATTTCTGCTAAAAATCTGTTCTAATATTTCCCATATACTATGCATTTGCATAACCGAAAAGGCAGAAACAGTGGTTTCTGCCTTTTCTATCGCAGTTTTCGCATCCGTGCAACTAAAATAAAAACGCATTAAGTGAGTGGAAAATATACGTCTCCCTCTTAATGCGTTTTTGTTTTATTTATATACTTTCCGCAGCGCAAATTCTTGCGAGTGCTCTGGCAAGCTTCGCTTTTACAAGAGCTTCCTCACGCTCGCTTTTAGCTTCCGTGATTGCACGCTCCGCGCGTTCCTTTGCTGCATGCGCACGCTTGACGTCAATGTCCTCGGCATATTCAAACGTGGTAGCAATCACCGAAACGTCCGCGCCCGATACCGAAACGAAGCCTCCTGACACCGAAGCAACTCGTTCCGTTCCGTCTGCCGTTATGAGCTTTGCGCACCCTGTGCCAAGTGTTGCAAGATAATCTGCGTGACCTGCGAGTATCTGTACGTCACCCGCCGTAGTCCGCAGACGAATGCTCTGAGCCTCGCCCGAGTAATATTCAGCATCCGGGGTTACGATTTTTAGATTAAAGCATCTCATCATTCGTCACCCGTCAGCTCTGCTGGCTGAGTCTTTTAGCTTTTTCAACAGCCTCGTCTATCGTTCCGACAAACAGGAATGCCGATTCGGGCAGAGCGTCGTGCTTTCCGTCTATTATCTCGCGGAATCCGCGTATGGTTTCCTTAAGAGGAACGTACCTGCCCTCCATACCGGTGAACTGCTCGGCAACAGAGAATGGCTGCGAGAGGAAACGCTGGATTTTTCTTGCGCGGTTAACGGTAAGCTTATCCTCCTCGGAAAGCTCATCCATACCCATAATCGCGATTATATCCTGAAGCTCCTTGTATCTTTGAAGAATACTTTGAACGGCTCTCGCGACCTCGTAATGCTCAATGCCCACGACGTCGGGGGAGAGGATTCTTGACGTAGAGTCAAGAGGGTCAACCGCAGGATAAATACCCAAAGAGGCAATACCTCTTGACAAAACGGTAGTAGCATCAAGGTGTGCAAAGGTTGTAGCGGGTGCTGGGTCGGTAAGGTCGTCTGCAGGAACGTAGACCGCCTGAACCGAGGTTATCGAGCCACGCTTGGTCGAGGTTATTCTCTCCTGAAGCGCACCCATCTCGGTAGCAAGCGTGGGTTGATAGCCAACTGCAGACGGCATTCTTCCGAGAAGCGCCGAAACCTCAGAGCCCGCCTGAGTGAATCTGAATATATTGTCGATGAACAGAAGCACGTCCTGTCCCTCTTTATCGCGGAAATATTCCGCCATAGTGAGTCCCGAAAGAGCAACTCTCATTCTGGCTCCCGGAGGCTCGTTCATCTGACCGTAAACCAGCGCGGTTTTGGAAATAACTCCGGATTCCTTCATCTCGTTGTAAAGGTCGTTACCCTCGCGGGTACGCTCGCCGACACCGGTGAATACAGAAAGTCCGCCATGTTGCTTTGCAACGTTGTTGATAAGCTCCATGATAAGAACCGTTTTACCAACTCCCGCACCGCCGAAAAGACCTATCTTTCCGCCCTTGGCATAAGGTGCTATAAGGTCGACTACCTTAATTCCCGTTTCAAGAATTTCGGTAGTGCTTTCCTGCTCCGAATAGGGAGGAGGCGCTCTGTGTATGCACCATCTCTCTGCTCCCTCTGGCTCGGGCATGTTGTCAACCGCCTCACCGAGAATATTGAAAATTCTGCCGAGCGTTCCTTCACCTACAGGTACGGTAATTCCTGTACCTGTATCGACAGCCTCGGTACCGCGAGCCATACCGTCGGTTGAGGACATTGCAATGCACCTGACAACGTCATCTCCGAGCTGTTGAGCAACCTCGCAAACAACTCGGCGTCCCTCATGCATTATATCAATCGCGTTGAGAAGGTCGGGAAGGTGCCCGTTTTCAAAGCGAATGTCAACGACAGGGCCTATAATCTGAATAATTTTTCCGATGTTTTTATTCATCGTTGGAGTCCTTTCTTCGTGACTGCAAATTTGTAAATGAAATGATTTTGTAAACAGTAGTTAGAAAATTAGTATTTTTTCTTAAAGAGCCTCAGCTCCTGAAACAATCTCAGTGATTTCCTGAGTGATAACCGCTTGCCTTGCTCTGTTAAAGCTCAGCATCAGCGAGTCTATCATTTCCTCAGCGTTTTTGTTTGCCGAGTTCATTGCCGCGCGCCTTGCCGCAAGCTCGGATGCATAGGATTCTGTGGCAGCAGAGTAAACCGTACCCGAAATATAATGAGGAACTATTTGGCGGAGCATCTGCTCAGGCTCCTCCTCGAATATGGGTTCGAATGCCGTAGGTACGGAATTTTCTCCGCTCTCAAGCGGCAGAAGCCTTACTGCCTTGGGAGCCTGCGATATCATAGAAATAAAGCTTGTATAAACGAGGGCAACCTCGCTGATTTTTCCTGCAAGGTAGTCTTCGCAAATCAGCTCCGAGATGCTAATGCACGCCCCCACTCCGACCGATGCCGACGAGGTGAAAGTGCTGTCGTAAAGCTCGGCTCCGCGCCGCTTGAAAAATTCAACCGCCTTTTTTCCGATAGGCAGGTAAAGCGAGCTATTATCACCGTCAATCTCTTTGCAAATCTTGAATATGTTAGCGTTAAATCCTCCGGCAAGGCCTCGGTCACCCGCAATGACTATAATCAAGCGGCGCCCGTCATGAAGCTCCGAGAAGGGTGTGTGCTTTGCATCGCCCGCTGTTCTGATTTTTTCAACCGTCTGAGCCATGACCTTTGCAAATTCCGCCGTTTTGTCGGCTCGCTCCTTCGCGCCTCTTAGCTTAGATGTCGCAACCAATTCCATTGCTCGCGTTATCTGCATGGTACCGCTGACGCTTTTAATGCGGGACTTTATGTCGTTAACCTGTGCCCCTGCCATAGACGGCACCTCCTTTGCATTTTTTCGGTCCGTGCGGGACCGTGTGAATTTTTAATCTGATTTATTCGCCTTTACCGAGAAATTTATCGCGGAAAGCTATGATTGCCGCACGGAGCTCTTCCTCGGTCTTTTCGGTAAGAGTTCCGCTGGTGCGGATAGTATCAAGCAGAGTATCCTTTGTGGCGCAAAGATGCTCGAACAGCTCACGCTCAAAACGTTCGATTTCGCTAACCTCTATATCTTTTAAAAGATTGTTTACTACCGCGTATATGATAGCCACCTGAAGCTCAACCGCAATAGGCGAATTTCTGCCCTGCTTAAGAACCTCAACTATACGCTTACCCTGCTCAAGTCTTGAAAGGGTATCGACATCAAGGTCGGAGCCAAACTGGGCAAATCCCTGAAGCTCGCGATACTGGGAGTACAGAAGCTTAAGAGTTCCCGAAACCTTTTTCATAGCCTTTATCTGAGCGTTTCCGCCGACACGCGAAACCGAAATACCGGGGTTTACCGCAGGGCGAACGCCGGAATGGAAAAGCTCGGATTCAAGGAATATCTGACCGTCGGTTATCGATATTACGTTTGTGGGGATATACGCTGAAACGTCACCCGCCTGAGTTTCGATAATGGGAAGCGCCGTAAGTGAACCGCCTCCGCATTCCTCGGAAAGCCTTGCGGCCCTTTCGAGAAGTCGGGAATGAAGATAGAATACGTCTCCGGGGTAAGCCTCTCTGCCCGGCGGGCGTCTTATAAGAAGCGACAGCGCACGGTATGCAACCGCGTGCTTCGATAAGTCGTCGTAAATGATAAGAACGTCGCGTCCCTTTTCCATGAAATATTCTCCCATGGAGCAGCCTGAATAAGGCGCGATATACTGGAGCGGTGCAGGCTCTGACGCCGTAGCGCTGACTACTATGGTGTAGTCCATAGCGCCGTTTTTGTACAGCGTGTCAACGACGCCCGTAACGGTGGACTGCTTCTGACCTATTGCAACGTAGATGCAGATAACGTCCTTTCCGCGCTGATTTATGATTGTATCGGTAGCAATAACCGTCTTTCCGGTTTGTCTGTCACCGATAATCAGCTCACGCTGACCGCGTCCGATTGGTATCATGGAATCTATTGCCTTGATTCCTGTCTGAAGCGGAACAGAAACCGACTTTCTTTCAATTATTCCGTGAGCGCGGCGTTCGATAGGAAGATAGTCTGCCGCCTCGATAGGACCCTTGGCATCAATAGGCTCGCCTAAAGCGTTTACGACTCTGCCTATCATATTCTCGCCTACCGGAACCGAAACGACTCTGCCGGTTCTTTTGACTATGCTGCCCTCGGTTATACCGACGTCGGTTCCGAGAAGAACGGCACTGACGCAGTTTTCCTCCAGGTTAAGAGCCATTCCGAAGCTGCCGTTTACGAACTCAAGAAGCTCGTTAGCGCGGCACTTGTCAAGACCGTGTACTCTCGATATGCCGTCACCGACCGAGATAACGTAGCCGATTTCGTCCTGCTCAACATGCTTGGAGTAGTTCCTTATCTGTTCTTTGATTATTTTGCTGATATCCTGAATTTTGGATTGCATTTTATCACCAACTTTATTAAATTAGTAGATAGCTTGCGCCTACAGCGCACGCCTGTGCAACGGTTTATACCGCCACACGTGTCATATCACAGAGCTCTTAAGTCCCGATTCAATAGAATCAAGTCTTGCCTTGAGAGAGCCGTCAAGCTGAATGCCGGAATACCTCAGACGCGCGCCTCCGAGAAGCGATTTGTCCGTGGTACACCTGAGAATAATTTTCTTTCCCGTAACTGCCTCAAGCCTTTCCGTAAGCCTCTTTGCTTGCTCCTCGGAAAGAGGCGCGGCTGATATTATTTCTGCGGGAATTATTCCTCGGGATTCGTTGTAAAGCTCGTTATAATGCTTTGCAACGGCAACGAACAGATGCACCGAATGCCGCTCGCAAAGAATCATAAGCAGGTTCAAAACCTCCTCGCGCACCGTCCCGAACGCCTCTTTTATGAGTGTAAGCTTTTCCGAAACCGGAATAGCAGGGGAGTCGGTAAGCCTTACGTAGCTTGAATTTTCGAAGAGCGCATCGCGGCAAAGTGAAATATCAGCAAGCGCCGCATCGCTCGTGCCAAGCTCCTCGGTAAGAAGGAAAAGAGCCTTCGCATATTCCTCGTGAAGCATCATTTCTTCTCACCTATCTTGTCTATAAATTCGTCGATAATGCTCTTGTGGTCCTCAGCCGAAATATCGCGCTCGATAACCGCCTCCGCAATGGAGAGAGCCATCTCGGAAACCTCGTTTTTTACCTCGTTTATAGCGCGCTTCTTTTCAAGCTCAACCTGCTCCTCGGCACGCTTTAAGGTTCGCTCTGCCTTTTTGTCCGCTTCCTTGAGGATTTCCTCCTCGCGAAGCTGTGCACGTCGGTGAGCATTTTTGAGAATTTCCTCGCTCTTTTCCTCCGCGTGCTCTATTTTTTCACGGTATTCCTTTTCCAGCGCCTCAGCGTTGTCTTTTGCTTCGTTGGCATCGCTATACATATCGTCTATTTCCTTCTGTCTGTCATCAATCATCTTTTTGACAGGTACAAACAGAAGCTTTTTTAAGAATAAATAAAGGATAAGTATATTGACCCATGCGAAGAGCATAGTCCAGAAATTCACGCCGACAAAGCTTTCAAATTCCGTCAGTACGATTTCCAAATTCTTATCTCCAGTCAATGAATGAAGTATTTTGGTGAGAGCGATGGGCTCGCTCTCAGAGCCTCGAAGCCTTAGCTAAGCTTCATGAACATGAGCAGAAGAGCAACGACAAGGGCGTAAATACCGGTAGTTTCGGTAATTGCGCATCCGAGAATCATGTTCGTGCGCAGCGCGCCTGCCATCTCCGGCTGTCTTGCCATAGCCTCAAGAGCCTTACCCACGGCGTTACCTTCACCGATAGCGGGACCGATAGCGCCAAGTCCCATACAAAGACCTGCACCGAGTGCTCTTGCCGCAACTATTAATGCTTCGTTTTCCATTTTGTTTCCTCCAGTCAACAAGTTGGTTTGTATTTTATTTTTTATTATTTGATGTAAAGGATTACTTTTTGAGCTCTTCGGGAGGCGGGCACGCCGCGCCTACATAAACCATCGTAAGAAGCGCGAATACCAACGCTTGAACAAAGCCCGAGAACAAATCGAAATAAATCGAAAGGAAAGCGGGTATTCCTATCTGGAAGAAGGGAATTTCGCCGATAATACCGGGAATCCAGCCAAGAACCAGATTTGAAACGAGTCCGAGCGCCGCGTATACGAGCGCGGTAAGAACCGAGCCTCCCGCAACGTTTCCGAAATGACGGAACGCCATAGAAACCGGCTGAGCAATCTCGGATACTATATTCATCGGCGTCATAACTACAATAGGCTCGGAAAAGCCCTTGAGCCACGTTTTGAAGCCGAAATTCTTGATGTTGTTATACCATACCATGCCGGTGGTTATAAGAGCCCACGCCAGCGTTACCGAAAGGTCTGCGGTAGTCGAGGAAAACAGCTTAGTCATTCCTATGAGAGTACCTATAATAGATGAGAGAAACAGCGTTCCGATGTATGGAGCAAATTTCAGATTGTGCTTGCCCATTGTTCCCTCTACCAGACCGTATAGCATGGAAACCAGCTTTTCCACTACAACCTGTAAGCCGCCGGGACGCTTTTCAAGCTTGCGCCCTATGATTGCAGCGGTAATTATCAGAATGATAGTAACCGCAAACAGCGCCACCGTAGTTGAGGTTATAAAATTGCCGAATATGCCGCCGAATTTCTCGAAAAGCGAGCTTATTCTGACGAATATTTTAGGGCCGTTAACAGATAAATCCATATCTTAATCTCCGAATAGCAGGCTCGTTTGAGCCGGTTGTTGTGTAAATTACGTGTAAGCCGGGGACTTATTCCTCGTTAGATGTGCTTTCCTTCATTTTTCTCGATGCGAGCTTGCTTCTGATGAGTGATTCCAGCATGAGCACAGGCTTGAACGCAAGAAGCGGAACTACAGTTGCTATGACGTTGAATACCTTTCCGAAAACGAATGCAACCACAAGAGCCGCGAGCATTGATGCAACCCTTATAACGTAGGAAATCTTAACGGCGTTCTGAACCTGAATGGCATATTGATTAGCGAAAGCCGTCGCGGCATCCGCCGCCTCACTCTCGCAATCATCGTCGTCAAACTCGGAATCGTCGTGCCCGTATTCCTCTGTATCAAAAGAATCTGAAGAGCCGTCGTATTCCTCCGAGCCGTCTGTAAGAGCCTCGGCTTCGTTTGCTGTTATGACCTCGTCGGAATCCGTGTCGGATATCTCGGGAGCGTTTTCTAACGCTCGGTCTATGGCGCGGTTAACCGATACGGAGAGAAACAGAAAATTGATAACTATTACCGCGCTGCCCAAAACGGCACCGGTCAGCACAGTATAATCGTATCTGCCGAAAATAGCGAATATCGCAATAACGATAGCTGAAACTGCCGCCTCGCCTAGCGCCAGATAAAGCGTTTCCTTAATCGGAATTGAGCTGTTTTTCATCGCTTTGCTCTCCTTCTTGACCTTCCTTTTTAAGAGTGGTATCGCCTCTGAGCCTTTCCTTCAGCCTTTTTTCGCGTTCTGACTCGGCATGCTGCTTTTCGAGAGCCTCAAGAGCCGCTCCGGCACGTAAAATGAAGCTTATCATAGAGAAAAGTCCGATGATTATTCCCACAACGATGAGCACGGCGTAAATCCAACCGCCGACCTCTGTGTTACGGTCTATCAGATAAGCGCACAAAAACATAAGTGCCGCGGGTGTAAGCAGACTGAATATTGACTGCAAAATTATATTCAATAGATATACCGGAGTGATAAATTTCTTATACATTTCGTCCTCCGTAAAGCGTAGGAAGCACATCCGAGAAGGCATTCGGGTAGCCTTGCACGAATTTAGACTATTATAGCACACACGCGACCGAAATACAACTACATTATAAAAATTTACAAATAACGTGTGCGCTTGTAAGGGAAGAAGTTTTAAGCGAGCTTTACCGCCGTTCGAAGTGCTATTTCCATCATGTCGGTAAAAGAGCTCTGTCTTTGTTCGGCATCAAGCTCCTCGCCGCGTATTATGTGGTCGGAAACCGTGCATATGGCAAGCGCCCGCTTGCCAAGGTAAGCCGCATTCATATAAAGAGCCGCCGCCTCCATTTCTATACCAAGGATTCCGAGTTGCTTGCATTTTTGGTTGAACTGTGCATCAGCGTTGTAGAAAACGTCGGAGGAAAGAAGGTTTCCAACTGAATATCTGACGCCCAATGCCTCTGCCTCTGCTACGGCGTGCTTGAGTAGCTCGTAGCTGCAAAGCGGTGCAAATCCTGCACCGACGTTATACTGGTCGGCGTAAGAGGAGGTGGTGGACGCACCCATACCGAATATTATATCTCGGAGCTGAATTTCATCTGCCAGAGCACCTGCGGAGCCTATTCTTATAATATTTTCGACACCGAAAAATTTAAAAAGCTCGTAGGAGTATATTCCCATAGACGGCATACCCATTCCGCTTGCCATAACCGATACCTTGGTTCCGCAGTAGAACCCCGTGTATCCCTGAATGCCACGTATATTGTTAACAAGTTTTGCATCGGAGAGAAAATTTTCTGCAACGAATTTTGAACGAAGAGGGTCGCCCGGCATAAGAACCGTTTTTGCAAAGTCCTGCGGCGCAGCATAAATGTGCGGTGTGCGACAAATCTTGTTTTCCATAATAGCAACCTCCGAAAAACTGAATAAAAATACTCCGTCCCTGCATAAGATTTGAGGGGCGGAGTCGGTATTTGGACAAAGCCCCTCAGCCGTGTATAGCTTGCGAGGCGAACTCGCATACTTTATGTAAAATTATTCGCTCTTGGCAGCCTTCTTCTTCCAGCAGCGGTAGCACATTGCCTCATAGCAGTCGTTTCCACCGATGAATACCTGCTCACCCTTGGTGATAACGCGGCCCTCAGAGTCGAGTCTGGCGTTTACGGTTGCTTTTCTTCCGCATTCGCAAATCGTCTTTATTTCGGATATGGAATCGGCAACCTCAAAGAGCCTTTTGCTTCCCTCGAATAGCGAGGTGGTGAAATCGGTGCGAAGACCGAAGCAAAGCACGGGAACCGAATACTCGTCGACTATGGTACGAAGAGCGTCTATGTGAGCCGCTGTAAAGAACTGGCACTCGTCGGCAATAACGACGTCCGCCTCAATAAAGCCGTCAAGGAAAAGCTTGCAGATATCGTCGGTTTCCTTGATAGACGTAGCTTCGGCATTGAGTCCTATTCTGGAATGAACGATATACTCTCCGCATCTTTTGTCAACGGCGGGCTTGATAAGCCATACCTTCATTCCTTTTTCTTCGTAGTTAAACTTGGTAATAAGAGCCTGTGCGCTCTTGGAGGAGCCCATTGCTCCGTACTTGAAATAAAGCTTTGCCATAATAGCCTCCGTTCTGCCGCAAGCGGCAAAATATTTTCGTTTTCTCAGCGCGAAATGTTCTATGAAGCTATTATAACATATATTTTTCAAAAAATAAAGTGCTAAACGAAATTTTACAAATAAATTCATACAGTTATCGCTTCTATGGCGTTTCCATAAAATTAAAAGCTATGCTTTTAGGCGGTGAGATTAAAAAAACTGCGGTAAAAATTTGCAAAAACTGTTGAAATTTTTGATATCTTTGTGCTACAATAATCTGGCGCGCTCAGAGGTAAAGCCGTGAAAAGTCTGACCGAAATCGCGCTCTGCCATACCGTTTTTTCAGGGGGTGGAAATCCCGTGCTGAGAACCGTGTGAAATCCCGAAGGTCACAGAAAGGAGAACCGAATGAAGCTGATTATAGCCGAAAAGCCAAGCCTTGCCAGAAATATCGTTGCCGGTATAAAGGCGAAAATGGAAAAAAAGGACGGTTATTTTATAGGCGGAGATTACATCGTAAGCTGGGCGTTCGGACATCTTTTCTCCCTTGTCGACGTTGAGGCGTACGGAAACGGTGAGCAGGCAGGCAGAGGCTGGACTCTTGAGAATCTTCCTTGCTTCCCCAAAAGCTTTAAGTTTGAGCTCAAAAAGGGAACCGACAAGAAAGTGGATTCGGGTGTCAGCCGTCAGTTTAAAATTCTTCAAACTCTGTGTAACCGTAGCGACGTAGACACCGTAGTAAACGCGGGAGACGCCGATCGTGAGGGTGAGATTATAGTAAGACTTTGCGTTGAAAACGCACTTAAGACCCCTAAAAGCTTTCTGCGCTTGTGGCTTCCCGACCAGACGCCTCAAACCGTAGAAAAGGCGCTTGCGGAAATGAAGGACGAGCGCGAATACGACCGGCTTGCTTCCGAGGGACTTGCAAGAACTTATATCGACTGGCTTTACGGAGTTAATCTTACAAGATACGCCACCATTCGCTCAGGACAGCTGTTACGCGTCGGCAGAGTTATCGTCCCTATCGTAAAAGCAATATATGAGAGGGATATGGAAATCCGTAATTTTGTCCCCGAAAAATATTACGTAAATTCCAGCACCGAAAAGACTCACGGACAGAAGGTAGAGCTTGTAAGCAAACATAAGTTTGCAAAAGATGAGATAGATAAGGCACAGGCGCAGGCGAAGCTTTATAACGAAACCGGAGCTGTGGTATCATTTGTAGAAAGCAAAAAGGACGCTATTCTTCCGGGTAAGCTCTATTCGCTCTCGACACTGCAGAACGTTCTTGGTAAAAAATACAAGATGAGCATGGCGGAGAGCCTTAAGATAATCCAGAAGCTTTACGAGGAGGGTTATCTTACCTATCCGAGAACCAACTCTGAGTATCTTGCTACCGCGGAAAAGGATAAAATCCGAAGCATTATCGCAAACGTAGGTAAGCTCGGTTATCCGGTTCGCTTCAAGGATTCAAAATATATCTTTGACGATTCTAAAATAGAGTCGCACTCGGCTCTGACGCCAACTTATAAAATTCCCGCAACCGACAAGCTTTCGGAAAAGGAAAAGCAGGTTTATTCAACCGTGCTTCGACGCTTCGTTGCAGTTTTTTGCTCGGAGGAGTGCCTTGCCGAAAAAAGCGAAATTCGCATAAAGGTTGGCGAGCTTGAGGAGTTTTCCCTTAAAGGAACCGTAATTCTTCAGCCCGGCTGGACGAAATACGACGATTATACCGTAAAGGATAAGGTTTTGCCAAAGCTTGAGCTTGGCGAGGCGGTTAACGTCAAATTTGCTCCCGCCGAAAAGGAAACCGCGCCCCCAAAGCATTACACGATAGAAACTCTGAACAAATACCTTAAAAATCCCTTCAAGGACGATAAGGCAAAGGCTAAGGAGCTCGTCCAGAACGGAGAGGTTGACGACGCAGAGGAATACCGCGCCATATTCGAAGGTCTTGAGCTTGGTACCGAGGCTACCAGAACCGGTATTATCGACAATGCGAAAAAGAGCAAATATATCGACCTTAAAAAAGACGTGTATACCATTCTTCCGGGTGGTGAATTTCTGATTCAGACGCTTGAGAAGCTGTCTATCACTATGGATAAGTATAAAACCAGTGAGCTTGGCAAGGCGTTAAAGAGCGTTTACCGCGGTGAAATGCGCATTGAGGATAGCGTAAAGCTGTGTGAAAACGAAATATCCGCAATATTCAAGGCGGGAGGCGCAAGACCTCTTCCTCCGGAGAAAATCGACACGGGTGCCTATGGCGACGTCGTAGGAAAATGCCCGATATGCTCAAAGGCTGTCGTCAGAGGCAAGCAAAGCTACGGTTGCATAGGATTTTCCGAGGGCTGCGGCTTCAAGGTCGGAATAACGATTCTGCGAAAAACGATATCGAAGCAGGATATGGAGAAGCTTCTCGCAACCGGAGCGACCGATAAGCTCTCGGGCTTCATTTCCAAAAAAGGAAAGGCGTTTGACGCAAGGCTGGTTGTAAAGGACGGCAATGCCGTTTTCTCATTTGATTAATAAGGACAAAACGCGGCTCAGATTAGCTCTGTGCCGCGTCTGTTATTTTCGGAGCTGCTTTACGGCAGCTCCGCTTGTGCGAGGCGGGGATTTCTCATCTCTGGCCTCAATGCCACCTTACGCTCAGCCGTTGCAGCAGCAACAGAATACGAGCACAATAGCAAGGATAATTATCCAGGTGCAGTTGTCGTCAAAAATGTGGCATAAGCAGTTGTTGTTCATATATGTTGGTCCTCCGTGGAGTTAGTATGGCGGTTTTTTCACCGCTCAATAATATCCTATGTTGCAAGGCTGATTTTTGCTAACGAAAATCTCACGCTTCGGCAAAAGGTATGACGCTGAGGTCATATTTTTCGCCAAGGAGAATACAATTAAGTAAAACTCTTTAGGAGGTGCATATATGTTCGTATATTCCGTGAGGGCATCCGGCGTTAAATTTTTTGCTGTAATCCTCTTGACGCTTGCGGTGATTCTTGCAATAACTTTGAGCAGCGGTGCGGTTACGGCATCGGCAGACGCTTCGACAAGCGCTGATTTCTCGAATATAAAAACCGAGGAGGACAGAATAGCTTTTCTCAAAAGTCACGGTGTTGAGGTCAAGGACGGTAGCGCGGAGCAGGTTGATTTCGTTATGCCTGAAAATTTTGACAGGGTTATGCTTGGATATAACGAAATCCAGAAGGCACAAGGCTTGGATTTGTCAAAATATGCGAAAAAGAAGGTAACGAGATATACCTACGAGGTCAGCAATTATGCAGATTACGAAGGCAAGGTCTATGCAAATCTGCTTGTGTACAGAAACCGTATAGTCGGTTGCGATATCTCCTCGGCAGACCCGACGGGCTTCGTCGCTCCCATAGTTAACGGATAGGCAAGAGGGAGTAATCCGAACTCGTTTTAGGGATGCTGATTTTAGACAAAGCTTCGGTAAAAATCCTTATAATATACTAATATTATCTCGAATTTTAACCTCGCCTTGCCAAAAATCATCTATCCCGAAAATTCGAAGAACTCCGAAGCCTGAATTTTAAGATGATTTTGGTGCTTGGCTCTCGCAGCCAAGTAAGACTTTGCAAGAGAGATAAGTGCCGAAAGCGCTGAAAAT
>JAZNDN010000033.1:0-5384 GCA_045588085.1 Eubacteriales bacterium | reverse complement strand
AAAATAACTCGTCGGAATCCGAACAAAAAGACGAAAACGGTGAGGAAAAAAGCGAAAACACCGACGACTCCGACGATTCCTCAAAAAACAACGCTGACTAAAAGTCAAGAAGCACGGAAAAATTCCGTGCTTCTTTTTTACTTGACTAAAATAAGCGCAGGCGCTGTTAATCGCACCTGCGCATTTTGTTATGGTTTATATGGGATGAACTCCGTTTGCCGCATCTGCGTTGGCATCGAGCTTGTAGTTCTGCTGCTTTCTCCATTCAAAGAATTTGATAGCAACCTGCTCAAAGAGCGCAAGCGAAAGAAGGTCCTCATCCTGTTCCTGATACTGAGCAACTCTTTCTCTCAAGGATGCAACCTCGGGAGCAATCTTATCGGCAGGTCTGTAATCTATGATTGCATCGTCACCGATTATCTTCTTTCTGAATTCATCTGAAATAGGAGCGGGGCACTTACCGTACTCACCTCTGACAAGGCCGCGGAATTCCTTGGTAACTCTTGCATATCTGCCCTCGTTAGCAAATATAACGTTGTTAACAGCCTGAGTACCTACAATCTGCGAGGTAGGTGTTACAAGAGGTGGGAAGCCCGAATCCTCACGAACCTTCGCAACCTCTTCAAGAACCGCATCAAGCTTATCGGACTTTCCTGCAAGCTTAAGCTGTGAGATGAGGTTAGATAGCATTCCGCCGGGAACCTGGTATCTGAGTGCGTTTACGTCAACCTTAAGAACCTTGGGGTCTATAAGGCCGGATGCGAGATATCTTTCGCGAATTGCGGTGAAATACTTTGCAACTACATCGAGCTTTTCGAGCGAAAGACCCGTATCGTAAGAGGTTCCCGCAAGTGAAGCAACAAGTGCCTCGGTGGGTGCCTGGGAGGTTCCCATTGCAAACGGAGAGATAGCAGTATCAACGCCGTCAACATGTGCCTCAATAGACTTAAGTATTGTCATTGAAGCAAGACCTGAGGTGTAGTGAGTATGGAGATGAACGGGGATTTTTACCGAATCCTTGATAGCCTTTACGAGATGGAATGCTTCGTAGGGCTTAAGAAGACCGGACATATCCTTGATACAAATTGAATTTGCACCCATTTCCTCAAGCTGCTTTGCATACTGAGCAAAGCCTTCGTTGGTATGGAAGGGAGAGGTGGTGTAGGATATAGCAGCCTGAACGTGACCGCCCTCCTTAATGGTTGCCTTAATTGCGGTTTCAAGATTTCTCGCATCGTTAAGAGCGTCAAATATACGAATAATATCAATACCGTTAGCAATGGATTTCTGTACGAAATACTCAACTACGTCATCAGCATAATGACGGTAACCAAGAATGTTCTGACCGCGGAAAAGCATCTGAAGCTTGGTGTTCTTTACGTGATTTTTGATAGTGCGAAGTCTCTGCCAAGGGTCTTCGTTAAGGAAGCGAAGGCAGGAATCAAACGTAGCACCGCCCCATGCTTCCAGAGAATAATAACCGACCTGATCCATTGCATCAAGAATAGGAATCATTTCCTCGGTAGTCATTCTCGTTGCAGCAAGAGACTGATGCGAGTCGCGTAAAACTGTTTCTGTTATAAGAAGCTTGTTAGCCATTTTTTAATCCTTTCCTTAAATAGTTTTAGATCAACCGAGGAAGCTGAGGAATACGCCTGCAGCAACCGCTGATCCGATAACGCCTGCAACGTTGGGACCCATAGCATGCATAAGAAGGAAATTGGAAGGGTCTGCCTTTCTTCCTTCGTCCTGAGCGACTCTTGCCGCCATAGGAACTGCCGAAACACCGGCTGAACCGATAAGAGGATTGATTTTTCCTCCGGAAAGCGCACACATAATTTTTCCTACAACAAGTCCACCGCAGGTAGAAAGAACGAATGCGGCAAGTCCGAGAAGTATAATCTTTATCGTGTCAAAATGCAGGAAATGTGCGGCATCTGCGGTAGCACCTACCGAAACACCGAGGAATATCGTAACAATGTTGCAAAGTTCATTCTGCGAGGTCTTTGAAAGTCTATCCGTAACACCCGAAACGTTAAAGAGGTTTCCGAGCATAAGAAATCCGACAAGAGCCGCCGAATCGGGAATTATAAGAACAACAAGAAGAGTAACGAGAATAGGGAAGATAACCTTCTCAACCTTAGATACAGGACGAAGATTGGTCATCTTGATTTTGCGCTCCTTCTCAGTTGTAAGAAGCCTCATGAACGGAGGCTGTATGATAGGAATGAGCGCCATGTAGGAATAAGCGGCAATCGCTATTGCTCCGAGAAGATGAGGAGCAAGCTCCTTTGTGACAAGAATTGCCGTAGGACCGTCGGCTCCTCCTATGATACCGATTGCACCGGCTTCGGTAGGAGTGAATCCGAGAAGAAGGGCAAACATGAACGCCGCAAAAACACCAAGCTGTGCACCGGCACCCATGAAGAGCGATTTAGGATTAGCAATAAGAGGCGAGAAATCCGTCATAGCTCCGACGCCCATAAATATAAGCGAAGGATATATACCAAGCTTAACACCGAGATACAGAATGTCAACCAAGCCACCTTTGTTGATAACCTCGGAGATGATAGTCGTCATTTTTATCTGAACGGCACCTGCTGAGAGGTCAAGCTTGGCAAACTGACCCATAGTCGCTTTAAAGGCGTCCTGAATCGCTGTCAGTTGGTCTTGGGAAAGTCCTGAGAAATCAAAGGTGCAAACTCCATCCGCTATTGATATAATTCCCGGAGCTATGCTCTCAACCATATCAATGAAGCGAGCCATTTCCGAGGAAAGCTCTCCCATAAGAACTCCGTCCTCGAACCTGATATAATGTGTATCAAAGAAATAGTCAAGATGAATAAGCTCAGCACCCGGCAGATTCGCCAGAAGCATACCGAAAGCTATCGGCATAAGAAGAAGGGGCTCAAACTTTTTCACTATGGCAAGATAAAACAAAGCGCCTATAATGACGTACATAAGAATATACTGCCACCAGTTTGTCTCAGAGAAAAGCTTGTAAACTCCGGTAGTTTTTAGAAAATCCTTTATACTATCTAACATAACCGCCAGATGTCAATTACGCAAGAGTTACGAGTACGTCGCCCGCAGAAACGGTAGCACCCTTGTTTACGTTGATAGATGCAACAACACCATCCTGAGGAGCGGGGATATCGTTTTCCATTTTCATAGCTTCAAGCACGCAAATAACGTCACCCTTCTTAACAGACTGACCTGCAGATACCTTGACGTCGAGAATGGTTCCGGGCATGGGCGCGGTAACGGATGCAGAGCATGCTGCTGTAGGAGATGCCTTGGGAGCAGGTGCTGCCTTAGGTGCTGCAGGAGCTGCCGCCGGCGCGGGGGCGGGTGCTGCTGCAACAGGAGCGGGAGCTACGTAAGAAGCGCCTGCACCAACCTCTTCGACTACAACCTCGTATGTATTTCCATTAACGGTAATATTATATCTTTTCATCACAAAATTCCTTTCAAAATATTATTTTCTTCTGAATGAAACAACCTTGAACTTGGCACCGACGGATTCAGATTCCGCCATTGCAATAGCAGCTGCTATAACCGCCACTATCTCATCATCACTCGAATAAGCGACGGCTGATTTGGCAACCTCTTCAACTACGATTTTCTTTTCTCTTGTTTTTTTGCCGGAATTGGCAACGTCGTAAAAGACGTACTTGAAGATTAAAAGACAACACCAAATTATACCAAGAACCGCAAAAACGGTAAGCATACCGGTTAAAAATATCGGGAGACCGTTTTTTAGATTTTCAGCCCAGACGTTTCCGTCCGCCTCTAATAAGAAGTTCATATAACGCCTCCTTATCAAAGAGGTAATACTTTACGGCCGAAGAGGGAATTTTGTCCCTTTTCGGAAAGCATAAGAAGTGCAGAGCAAATTCTGATTCTGAGCTCGCTCATACCGATGATATCGTCAATTTCGCCGGAAGCTGCAGCTCTTGCGGGAGAAGCAACGGTTGCACGCCATTCGTCGACAAGCTCATTTCTGGTCTTTTCAACGGTTATGTACTTATCCCAAGCGAATGCAACGCCGCTGTCTGCATTAAGCGCGCAGATTTCGGAATTGTCGGTGGCATATACCATATCAGCACCAAGTGCCTTTGAGCCAAGAAGAACAAAGGCAGCACCGATAGCATGACCGATAATAACGGTTATCATGGGAACGTCAGCAGAGGCGTATGCGGTTGCAAGCCTTGCTAGCTCCGGAGCAAAGAGTCTTTGCTCATTTTCCTTATCAATCACCAGACCCTCGGAATCTACAAGAGTTACAACCGGAATAGAGAAGGAATCGCAGAAATTAACGAACTTTGAAATCTTTCTTGCAGCATCAGCATCAATTTTGCCGCTGTTCTCAGCGTATGCATTAGCTACTATACCGCAACGAACGCCGCCAACGGTTGCAAAAGACGTAGCAACCGACGGAGCATAATTTACACTTACGTCGCAGTGAACCGCATTGTCGGCAATTGAAGAGATAACCGAAAGCGCGTCTCCACCGAAATCAACGTCACCGAGAAGTCTGTTGAGGTTATCGGTGCAACTGGAAACCATAACACCGATATCAGCGTTCGAAGGAAGGAAGGATATAAGGCTTCTGGTATACGAGATACACTGAGAAGCATCTCCTTTGAACGCTACTATGGAATCCTGAGCATTCTCAACCTTAGAAAGCGAGGGAGATGATACGTAGAGCAGAGAAGAATCCACCTTTACCGTGAAATCAAACATAGCCGCTATTGCCGCGCATAAACCTATGCATTTTCCGGTGATAAGAGCAATCTGAGGAACAACGCCCGACGCCTCGTTGACGCAAGCGATTATTTTTCCGTAAGCCGCGAGTCCCTCGGTTCCGGAGAAAACGTCTGTTCCGTTAGAATTGAAGATTGCTATAACAGGTGCACCGTTTTTGATAGCGAGACTGTAAACGTCTGCAATCTTCTTTGCATGACGCTCGTCAATAGCTCCGCCCATTCTGGATGCGTCTTCTGCGAAGACGAATGCAAGCTTGCCGTCGATAGCACCGTATCCTGTAATAACACCTTCAAGCTCGCAGGATTTTTCTGTTGCAATAAAGTCAGAGAAGCCGCGGGTTGTATACGCGCCGGTTTCAACGAAAGTGTCTTCGTCAAATAGAGATGCCAGCTGATTTCTTATCTCGGCATTCTCGGTTGCGGCGAGAGCTTCGCGAAGCTTTTCTGCCGTAGGAATTGCACAGACTTCAGTTTTGATTTTTTTATTCAAACCGAATTCCCGATTTTCCTTTTTCCTTAAGGAAAATCTCTCCTTCCTAAATTATTTTTGTGATAATTTTTAAAAAAAGCCAATTTTCACTAGATATAATATATCACCAAATTCAACTTAAGTCA
>JAZNDN010000032.1:0-3945 GCA_045588085.1 Eubacteriales bacterium | reverse complement strand
CAGAACGACATGGCTACGATCCGACTTTACCTCAACGGTTACCGTGTCACCGACGAGAATTTTGATATAATTCATACGAAGCTTTCCTGATATGGTCGCAGTTACTATGAGACCGTTCGGAAGCTTTACTTTAAAGACTGTGTTGGGAAGAACCTCAACGACTGTGCAGTCTTCAAATTCAATCATATCGTTCTTTGCCAAAACCCATTCCTCCTAATATCAAGACTTTTAAACTATGTCGGGATCCGTCAGAATCAAGGGATCTCCCTCGGTTACGGCAACCGTATTCTCATAATGAGCGGAAAGCTTGCCGTCGGCGGTTACAACCGTCCAGCCGTCCTTAAGGGTTCTTATGCTCTCTGTGCCTACGTTAACCATAGGCTCGATAGCAAGAGTCATACCCGGATACAGCCTCACTCCGTGCCCTGCTCTGCCGTAATTTGGTATCATGGGGTCCTCGTGAAGCTCAGCTCCGACTCCGTGACCCGTGTATTCTCTTACAACTCCGAAGCCATTTGAAATGACGAAATCCTCAACCGCGTGACCGACGTCTCCGATGCGACAGCCTGCTTTTGCAAACTTTATCGCCTCATAGAAGCTTCTCTCAGTGACCGAAATAAGCCTCAGAGCCTCATCGCTTACCTTGCCGACAGGGAATGTTCTTGCACTGTCGCCATTATAGCCGCGGTAGCGAGCTCCGACGTCAATTTTCACGATATCACCCTCCGAGAGAATTTTCTTATCGGACGGTATTCCGTGTATGACCTCTGAATTGACAGATATACACGCGCTTCCGGGGAAGCCGCTATATCCTAAGAAGGACGGTACTGCGCCGCATTTTTCAATATAGCGGCGGATTTTCGTATCTATTTCCTTAGTTGAGATTCCCGGGCGGACCAACTCCTTCGCAACGAGGAGCGCCTGTGCGGTTATCCGCCCTGCAATCTTCATCAAGGAAAGCTGCTCGGAATTTTTGATAACAAACATATCTTAAACTTCAAGCGCCTTCATAGTACGGTCGGAAATCTCCTCAACACTTCCAACGCCCTCTACGATTCTCAGATTACCCTTTTTTGAATAGTAATCCTTGAGGGGCTCGGTTGTGCTGTGGTAGACCTCAAGTCTTGATAAAACAACCTCGGGAGCGTCATCCTTACGGATACTGAGCTCGGTTCTGCACTTATCGCATACGCCGCTTTCCTTGGGGGGATTGTAGCTTACGTGATAGGAAGCACCGCAGCCTGCGCAGACGCGCCTGCCCGACATTCTCTCGACGATTGCCTCGTCGGGAACCTCGATAGACACTACTGCATCAAGCTCGACGCCCATTGCATCAAGTGCCTCGGCCTGAGGTACGGTTCTGGGGAAGCCGTCAAGGATAAATCCTTTCCGGCAATCCTCTTTTGCAAGACGCTCCTTGATGATGCCGATAACGACCTCATCGGGAACGAGCGCACCTGCTTCAATAAATTCTTTGGCTTTAAGACCCATTTCGGTGCCGAGCTTAAGAGCTTCTCTTATCATAACACCGGTCGAAATTGTGGGTATTCCCAGCTTTTCCGAAACGATTTCTGCCTGAGTGCCCTTGCCTGCGCCGGGGGCGCCAAGAAAAATTATCTTCATAAACTTAACCTCAATCTTCAATTAAAAGACGTTCTTGAAGTTACGCATAGTAAGCTGCGCTTCAAGCTCTCTGAAGGTTTCGATAGCAACGCCGACTACGATAAGAAGGCTGGTTCCACCGAAGGTAAATACGCTTGCAAGCGCGGAAGCCTGACCCTTGATTGCCGTTTCGAGCGTTACGTATGAGTTGTTATAGAACGTATACTGAGTTGCGATATCAACCTCAGGTGATACGGATCCTTTGTATATCCATTCAACGAGGGGTTCTATAGCATGAGGACCTGCAATTACAGGAAGAACCGCGATAATACCTAAGAAGAGCGCACCTACAAGGGTTACTCTGTTGAGTATCTTGCGGATGTGGTCCGAGGTAGGTCTTCCGGGTCTGATACCTCTGATAGTACCGTTCTGCTTCTGAAGATTATTAGATATTTCGATGGGGTTGAAGGTGATTTGCGTATAGAAATATGCAAATGCGATTATGAGAAGGAACAGAGTTATTGGGTATATTGCACCGCTGGGAGCAATAATTCTTGCGAATGTACCCCAACCGCTCTTGGTGTTCTCATTTACACCGCAAAGAGCAAGAATAGTAGGAATGAGGGAAACTATCGAGCTTGCAAAGATGATGGGCATAACGCCTGTCATATTAAGCTTGATAGGAAGGGTGGAGCTATGTCCGCCGAACATTTTACGGCCTCTTACCTGCTTTCCGTACTGAATAGGAATTCTTCTCTCAGAGCCGGTAACCCAGATTACGAATACCACGCTGCCTACGAGCAGAGCGAGGAACGCAAGTGCGAATACTATCGATACGATAGCATAGAGCCAGGGCTTAGCGGGGTAATTGAAGGTTCCTACCGCAAGATTCACGAGATTGTATACAAGCGAAGGAAGGGTTGAGATGATGTTTGCGAAGAGGATAATGGAAATACCGTTTCCTATTCCGCGCTCGTTAATTCTTTCGGCGAGCCACATTACAACCGATGCACCTGCGCAGTAGCAGGCTACGATTACTATTCCGTATATCCAGAACAGTTTGTTATCGGAAGGCGTTGCCGCATTCGTGAGATAACCGCCGTTCTTAAGAAGGAAGTAGTATCCGATTGCCGTTACAATAGCGAGAACTACGGTAACTATTCTGGTGATGAAATTCATTTTCTCCTTGTCGGTCTTTGCGATTTCTCCAAGCTTGGGGAAAACGACTGCAAGAAGCTGAATGATAATTGATGCGTTAATGTAAGGTGTTACACCGAGGGCAAATAACGTTGCAGTTCCGAGAGAACCGCCTGAAAGCGTGTTCATATAATCGAGGATCGTTCCGCTGAAGTTTTCGGAAAATCCGTGAGCCTCAACGAAAGGAACGGGGATTACTGTACCTATGCGGTAAAGCAGGAGAATGAAGAGAGTAAAGATTATCTTGCTTCTTATTTCCTTCGTTTTCCAAGCGTTCTTCAGTGTCTGAAGCATTTATACCACCTCAGTCTTTCCACCTACTGCCTCGAGCTTCTCCTTTGCAGAAGCGGAGAAGACTGCTGCCTTAACAGTGAGTTTCTTTGTAACATCGCCGCGTCCGAGCACCTTAACTCCGTCGCAAAGAGAGTCGATAACGCCCTCCTTGAGAAGAAGTTCACCGTCGATAACTGCGCCGTCACTGAATTTCTCATCAAGCGTCTTTACGTTAACGATAGCATACTGCTTAGCGAATCTGCTGTTATTAAAGCCTCTTTTGGGAAGCTTTCTGTAAAGAGGGAGCTGACCGCCCTCAAATCCGGGTCTTACACCGCCGCCGGAGCGAGCATTCTGACCCTTGTGGCCCTTGCCTGCTGTTTTTCCGTTTCCGGAACCTGCGCCTCTACCCTTACGGAAGGAATCCTTGACGGAGCCCTCTGCGGGTGAAAGTTCATGGAGCTTCATATTAATATCCTCCTTTCCGATTAAACGGTTTCTACTTTAACAAGGTGAGAGATTTTCTTAATCTTACCCTGTACTGCAGCGTTGTCTTTGAGAACAATGCTGTCACCGGGGCGCTTGAAGCCGAAGGACTTTGCCGTTGCAATCTGGTCCTGCTTGCAAGCGATAAGGCTCTTTATGAGAGTAATCTTGATTTCCATTTCGACTACCTCCTTAAGCCTTTACATCGTCAACCGAGATGCCGCGAAGAGCTGCAATCTCGTCTGCGGTTTTGAGTGCCTTAAGGCCCTCGAAGGTAGCCTTAACTACGTTCGTGGGGTTGGTGGAGCGAAGGCACTTAGCACGAATGTTCTTGATGCCTGCAAGCGCGAGGATGGTACGAACAGTACCGCCTGCGATAATACCGGT
>JAZNDN010000031.1:0-27603 GCA_045588085.1 Eubacteriales bacterium | reverse complement strand
TATTCCTTTCCTTTTGCGTCATAACGAGGATGAAACTCGCGATCACACTCTTTTGCATAAAACAAGGATATATCTTTGGGCAGAAATCGTGCGATTGCTAACGGCAGTTTATCTGCAGGAACGGTTCCGCCTTCATTTTCGATTGTCAGACAAAACTCATTTGCATGAACGCCGCCGTCTGTTCTGCTGCATCCCGTAACCTTGCACGGCACACCGAAAACAGCATCTGCTGCCGCGCACAGCTCCCCTTGGACCGTTCTCTTTTCGGGCTGAATCTGAAATCCGTGAAAATTTGTTCCAAGATATTTTATTTTTGCAAAATACTTCATACAGCCTCTGAAACTTATATCTTGTAGAATATTACGTTGTATATACCGCTTGGTATGATACCGCCAAGATGAGTGGGAACTATCATAAGCGCGATAACCGCTCCGAGGAACAAAAGTCCTATCCCAAACCATACGTAATCTATTACGCGGTACTGAAGCTTGACCAGTTTAGTTCTGTTCTTATCGCCTCTGTAGCAACGGCATTCCATTGCCACCGCGAGCTCCTCTGCTCTTTTAAATGAAGAAACGAAAAGCGGAACGAGAAGAGGTATAAGCGCTTTTGCTCTTTTTATAAGACCGCCGCTTGAAAAATCGGCACCTCTTGATTTCTGCGCATTCATTATCTTTTCGGTTTCCTCGATAAGAGTTGGAATGAATCGCAATGCAATGGTCATCATCATGGCAAAAAGATGCACGGGTATACCTATTTTCTTAAGCGGAGAAAGCAAGCTTTCAAGTCCGTCGGTCAAAGAAATCGGCGAGGTGGTATAAGTCAGCAGAACGCTGGTTCCGATAATAAGGAGTATAACCCTGACCGCCATAAATGCAGCTCGTATAATTCCTTCGACGTATACCTCAAAAATCCAGAAGCCAAAGAGTCTTGTTTCGCCCTTAGTCATAAATATATTTATGAGAGCTGTGAATATAAGGACGAAGATTATAGGCTTTATACCCTTGAATATAACTCTGAACGAAATTTTGCTCATTCCTATAAGAGCCATAGTCAAGACAGCGAGAATAGCGAAGGATATAGGGTTAGCAACTGTGAATACAGCCACTATAAACAGAACGGTTAAAAGTATTTTGGTTCTCGGGTCAAGCCTGTGTATAACAGAATTTCCGGGGAAAAACTGACCGAGCGTTATGTCAGAAATCATTTTACGCCCCTCCCCAGATATTCAAGAATTGCAGCTTTGACACCGTCCACAGTATAGAGTTTTCCGCCAAGGTCGATTCCTTTTTTCTTAAGAAGAAGCGCAACCTTTGATATCATAGGTATATCAAGACCTATTTGTGCCAAAGACTCGGAATCGGAGAAAATCTCGTCTACCGTACCGCTTCTGAATACCTTTGCATCGTTCATAACGACGACGTTATCGCAATAATGCGCCATATCCTCCATAGAGTGACTGACGAGGATTAGGGTAATGCCGTTGTTTCTTACGTATTCGCAAAGGCCGCCAAGAATTTCGCGTCTGCCCCTGGGGTCAAGACCTGCGGCGGGCTCATCAAGGACGAGAACCTCGGGCTTCATTGCGAGTATACCGGCAATTGCCACACGCCTTTTCTGGCCTCCGGAGATTTCGAAGGGAGATTTGTCAAGAATTTCGGCATCAAGACCTGTAAAACGAGCCGCTTCCTCAACTCTGCGGCTTATTTCCTCCTGAGAAAGTCCTTGATTTTTGGGGCCGAATGCTATATCCTCGCGCACGGTTTCGTCAAAGAGCTGATATTCGGGATACTGCATAACGAGTCCTACGCGGAATCTTACCTGCGCTATTCTTTCGCGGTTTGCCCAAATATCCTCACCGTCAAGCAACACTTTACCCTCATGGGGCTCATAAAGACCGTTGAGCAGATTAACAAGTGTAGATTTTCCCGAACCCGTATGTCCTATAAGACCGGTTATTTTACCTGCCTCAAATGCGACCGATACGTTATCGAGTGCAACCTTTTCAAAAGGCGTACGGACGCTGTATTTAAACGAAACGTTCTGAATTTCTATCTTATTCATTACCCGCACCTCCTTTTTTCAGGAGCTTTACGAGTGCGTCCGCGCATTCTTCTTCGGTGAGCGCGTCCCCCGGCAAATCGAAGCCCTCCTTGATAAGCTCTGTCAAAAGCTCGGTTCCCTGCGGAGATTCAAGACCTATTTCATGAAGAAAGTCAACTCTTGAAAAGATTTCCTTAGCAGTTCCGTCAAGCAAAAGCTTTCCGTCGTTGATTACAATAACTCTGTCGGCTCTGGCTGCCTCTTCCATGTAATGCGTAATATTGAGGACGGTTATTCCCTCCTCGCGATTGAGGCGCTCCATTATGTCAAGCACCTCGCGTCTACCTATGGGGTCGAGCATTGCCGTAGATTCGTCAAAGATAATAACCTCGGGCTTCATAGCGATAATTCCTGCTATTGCTACCCTTTGTTTTTGACCGCCTGAAAGCTTATGAGGCGCATGGTGAGCATATTCGGTCATGCCGACGAGCATAAGTGAATCGTCAACACGCTTTCTGATTTCGGAACGCTCAAGTCCAAGATTTTCCGGCCCGAATGCAACGTCCTCCTCAACGAGTGTTGCGACAAGCTGGTTATCGGGATTCTGAAATACCATTCCGACCTTGCGGCGAACGTCAAAAACGTCATCCTCGGTAAAGCCTTCAGCGGTAATATCCTTACCGTCTATATATATCTTTCCCACGGTTGGCGTGAGTATCAGGTTTAAAAGCTTTGCAAACGTTGATTTGCCCGAGCCGTTGTGCCCAAGAACAGAGATATACTCGCCGCGCTTTATTTTTACGGAAATGCCCTCAAGAGCCGGTATCAGCTCGCGGCTTTTCAATATATCGGAATTATCCTCATAATCATCGGTATAGGCAAATCCGAGATTATCGGTTTCGATTATATATTCGTTCATTTGTTCGTCCTTAATTGAGTATTCAAGAGCAATTTCAGCCAAACGTAACTCTTACGCTTGAGCCGCAAGGTAGGCAAAGTCCGGTATCCTTGACAGGTATCCCAAGCTCGTCTGCCTCGCATTTTCCCTTAAATTTAGTTAAAAGTCTTATGCTGGTTATATATTTCATAGTTGATGCCGAAAGACCGGTGGTATAAGAATTAAGCAAGAAGAACAACGGCTTATCAGACAGAACTGCAGAGGTCATCTCAACGAAGCTGTCTATTGCCTCCTCTATTTTCCATACCTCTCCGGTGGGGCCTCTGCCGTATGACGGAGGGTCCATAATTATGGCGTCATATTTATTTCCGCGCCTTATTTCGCGCTCTATAAATTTTTTGCAATCGTCAACGATATATCTTATTTTTGCATCTGCAAGTCCGGAAAGTCTTGCATTTTCCTTCGCTGCCGCGACCATCCCTTTAGACGCATCAACGTGACATACCGAAGCTCCCGCTTTTGCTGCGGCAACCGTTGCACCGCCGGTGTATGCAAAAAGATTAAGCACGTTTATCGGACGGTCAGCATTCGCAATCAAGTCCCTCATCCAATCCCAGTTAGTCGCCTGCTCGGGAAAAAGACCTGTATGCTTAAATCCCATAGGCTTTATACGGAAGCTGAGGTCACCGTAGCTTATAGTCCATGATTCAGGGAGCTTGTTCTCATTCCACGCTCCCCCGCCCTTACTGTTGCGAGAATAGCTTGCGTCAGCCTTGCGCCACAATGGATTTTTCTTATCCGAGCGCCATATAACCTGAGGGTCGGGTCTTATCAGACTGTATTTTCCCCATATCTCAAGCTTTTCACCGCCCGAGGTATCGAGTATAGTATATTCCTTCCATTTATCAGCACACCACATACGCTATACCTACCTATTATTGAAATATTTGCCCATTGCTGAGCCTGCGCACTGGGAATGGCACAAGGCTATTGCAACGGCGTCTGCCGTATCGTCCGGCTTCGGAGGTGCAGGCAGCTTAAGTATCGAGCTTACCATTGCTATAACCTGCCTTTTTTCAGCCTTGCCGTATCCAACCACAGCCTGCTTTACCTGAAGAGGCGTATATTCACTGATTTTCACGCCCTTTCTGTGTGCGGCAAGAAGAATTACCCCTCTTGCCTCGGCAACAGCTATTGCCGTCGTTTGATTGGTATTGAAGAAAAGCTCCTCTATTGCCATTTCATCTGGTTGGTATTTGTCAATTA
The DNA here is from genome assembly GCA_045588085.1 of Eubacteriales bacterium. Lineage (GTDB taxonomy): Bacteria > Bacillota > Clostridia > Oscillospirales > CAG-272 > UBA1740. Next base: position 23,396 of record JAZNDN010000031.1, on the reverse strand, counting down.
TGGTATTGAGGTCGTTTTCTATCATCAGAAGTCTGGCTTCAATATCGGTATGCGCCGGAGTGGTTATTGCTCCGTAGGCTATCGGACGAGTCCTGCCCCTTACGCTTTCGATAACCGCCCATCCAACAATAGCAACGCCCGGGTCAATTCCGAGAATAATCAAAACGCTACTCCTTTGGGATAAACGGGCAGTAAGATTTCTCCTTATCACCCATTTATAAACAATTATTCATCTTATTATAGCAAATCTATTCGCAATAGTCAATCACCGCGCGAGAAATATCTTATTAATAAAATATTTATTAGGCAATAAGCCTTTACTTTTTACAGGCGATATGGTATAATTATGAATAATAACGAAAAAATCCAATTTTTTCATACAAGCTTTTGTTTTTAATCTTTTCACAGTACCGTTTATCAGAGCAAAACGGTCAAGGAGACGAATATGTTTTATTATCTCAACGGCAATCTTGCCTATAAAGACCTCAATACCTGCGTTATCGACTGCGGCGGTGTTGGGTATAAGCTGACGATAAGCCAGATAACCTCCGAGAAGCTTGCTTCCAAGGTAGGCACGACAGTAAAGCTGTTTACCTATCTTGCAGTAAGAGAGGACGGAATTGAGCTTTTCGGATTTGGCAGCGATGAGGAGCGCTCCTGCTTCAACAGATTGACCTCTGTAAGCGGTGTAGGCCCCAAGGTTGCAATGGGTATTCTTTCGACAATGACTCCCGAGAAGCTCAGCGTTGCAATATGCACTGAGGACGCAAAGGCTATTGCAAAGGCTCCCGGAATAGGCGGCAAGACTGCGGCAAGAATCATTCTTGAGCTCAAGGATAAAATCGGAAAAGATATATCAATTCCCGATTCCGCAACGCTTGCGAGCAATTCCTCAATGCCACAGAACAACAAGAATCTTTCCGAGGCTACCGAAGCACTTGCGGTTCTCGGATACGATAAAGCCACTATTCTCACCGCTCTGAACGGCATTGACACGGCCGCAAACGACGTTGGCGAAATAATCCGCCTCGCACTCAAAAAGCTTGCCAGATAACCCGGAGGACGAACATTATGGTGAACGAAGTAAACGAATTCGACTTTGAAAGCCGAATTGTTTCAAGTGAATACGATTCCGGGCAGGACTACGAGGTCGAAAATTCTCTCCGACCGAAAACACTCGCGGAATACGTAGGACAGGTAAAAGCAAAATCCAACCTAGAGGTTTATATAGAGAGCGCGAAAAAGCGCGCAGAGCCGCTCGACCACGTGCTTTTATACGGCCCTCCGGGTCTTGGAAAAACAACCCTTGCCACGATTATTGCACAGGAAATGGGCGTTAACATAAGAACAACCTCAGGTCCCGCGATAGAAAAGCAGGGCGACTTGGCTGCAATTCTTACCAACCTCGGCGAAGGCGACGTGCTGTTCATTGATGAGATACACCGTCTATCCAAAGCAGTTGAGGAAATTCTATATCCCGCAATGGAAGACTACGCGCTTGACATAATCATAGGAAAAGGTCCCAGCGCACGCTCCATAAGGCTTCCTATACCGAAATTCACGCTTATAGGAGCCACCACCCGCGCCGGTCAGCTGACAACGCCTTTAAGAGACAGATTCGGCGTTCTTTTAAAACTGGAGCTTTACACTCCCCAGGAGCTAGCGTCTATCGTTCACCGCTCCGCCGGTATACTCGGTATTGATATAACGGAAGACGGTGCGCTCGGAATTGCCACGCGTTCTCGCGGAACTCCTAGAATTGCGAACAGACTTCTTAAGCGCGTCCGTGATTTTGCACTGGTAAAGGGCGACGGAACTATCACCTCTGACATTGCAAAATACGCGCTTGAAGCACTCGAAATCGACGAGCTCGGTCTTGACAATATCGACCGCAGAATGCTTGAGGCTATAATCAAATTCTACGGTGGCGGTCCTGTGGGTCTTGACACCCTTTCGGCAACGATAGGAGAGGAAGCAATAACAATAGAGGACGTTTACGAGCCATATCTTATGCAAATAGGCTTCCTTGCAAGAACACCGCGTGGGCGCTGTGCAACCAAGCTTGCATACGACCACCTCGGAATCCCCTTTATAAGCGGAGCAACAACGAATTAAATAGAAAAACACTGCCTCGGAGCACCAAAATGCACCGAGGCAGTGTTTTTTTGCCGAATATCAAAGAATACCAAAAACCCGCAAAGGCCGTGTACTACAAAAATTTAACCCTGTTTGTTACAGGTGGGTGCTGTCTCACTCACTTTGCGCTTCCAACGTCCATAATCGAGGGTACAAAGACAGCTCGAATATGGGAGGCCTGCATCCCGTTATGTGAAGTACTGGCTCCCTTAATGTGTGTGTAGGTCCAAATATGCAATATCACGCACCCCGCAGGATGTATTGCTTATCAGTTATCGTAATCCTCTTCTCCAAAAAGAAGGTCGTTGAAATATTCTTCAACCTTTTCAAACTCATCATCGTCATCAACCGTCTCGAAGATAAGCTCCTCTCCGTTCTGGGTTACGTTAAGAATGATGTATTCGTCGTTTTTCTCATCAGTGTCCAAAAGAGCGTAGTACTCCTTGCCGTCTATCTGTGCGGTTGCGAGCACCTTGAAATCTATATCCTCACCCGTTTCGTCATCGGTGAGAGTGATTATATCAATTTCAACCTCTTCGTTTCCAAGCTCAATATCCTTGTTCTCTGCCATTGTCGTTTCTCCTCGTAAGAATAATATCGTGATTAAATTATACACTATCAAAAAAATTTTGTCAACAGTCGGATAACGTACTTTTTCGGGTTACCGTCCACATGTGTCAAATCAGCTCTGTTATTATGGAATTACTCAGATAAAAGCCTCTTTCGGTTAACGCAAACGAACTGTCGGTAAGGCGCGCAAGCCCTGCGGAAGAAAATTTTTCAAGAAGCGCCTCGCGACCGCAAAAAAAGCTTTCCCCGAATAGCCGTTTGTATTCATCAAACAGAACGCCCTCGCTCAAGCGAAGTCTGAGCATAACGTACTCATCGGGGTCAAGACCCGCAAAAGCATTCTCATCGTATCGGTATTTTGCCACCTCGTCGGTAAAATATTCTTCAAAAACGGAGGTGTTGTAAAATCTTTTTCCCAAAAGGTATGAATGAGCCGATATTCCGAAGCCTATATAATCCTCACAGTTCCAGTATTTTAAATTATGCCGGCACCTAAAACCGTCTTTGGCGTAATTGGAGATTTCGTAATGAGAATATCCCGCCGCACCAAGCACAGACGCCGCAAGATTATACATAGAAATCTCCTCATCCTCATCCGGCAGGGAAAGTTCCTGCCTGTTATCACAAAACGGCGTTCCCTCCTCGATTATGAGCCCATAACACGAGATATGCTCCGGAGAAAGCGCAACAACACGTTGCAGAGTTTGCTCGAAGCTCTCTTTGGTTTGCTCGGGAATCCCGTACATTATATCGACGTTTATATTGTCAAATCCAACGCGGCGAGCGGTTGTATAAGCCTCAAGAAAATCGGCATAGTCGTGTATTCTGCCCAGCTTTTTCAGCTCATTTTCGTGAATCGACTGCATTCCTATGCTGAGCCTGTTAACTCCGGCAAGTCTGTAAGCCCGTAACTTTTCTTCTGTTACGGTACCCGGATTTACCTCAACCGTAAACTCCGCAGAAGGAGAAATACGAAAGCGTTTTTTCAAGGAATTGACAATACTCAGAAAATTATCAATTGACAAAACAGAAGGTGTGCCGCCTCCAAAAAAGAGTGTATCAGCCGTTTTTGCACCGACTTTTTCAAAGTCCTCTATTTCGCGAACGAGATGCCGGACGTATTCCTGCATTTTCTTCGAGCTTCCCGAAACCGAGCAAAAGTCGCAGTAATTGCATTTGCGCACACAAAACGGAATATGAACGTAAATCCCGAGTGTGTCAGCTACCGGATTTGCGTCTTTTTTAATAACGTCAATTTCCATCGTCAAGCTTAAGAACCGCCATAAACGCTTCGGGCGTAACCTCAACGCTGCCAAGCTTACGCATTTTCTTTTTTCCCTCTTTTTGCTTTTCAAGAAGCTTCTTTTTTCGTGTTATATCACCGCCGTAGCATTTCGCAAGGACGTCCTTACGCATTGCCTTGACGGTTTCTCTGGCGATTATTTTAGAGCCTATTGCCGCCTGAATTGGAATCTCGAAGAGCTGACGTGGGATATTTTCCTTGAGCTTCTCGGCGATTTTTCTGGCACGTGTATAAGCTCTGTCCTCAAACACTATAAACGAAAGCGCGTCAACAACCTCACCGTTAAGCATGAAATCAAGCTTCACGAGCTTCGAGGGCTTATAATCCTTAAGCTCATAATCAAGTGATGCATATCCCTTAGACCTGCTCTTAAGAGCGTCAAAGAAATCGTATATAATTTCGTTAAGAGGAAGCTCGTAATATATCTCGGCACGCTCCGTGTCGATATATTTCATATCAATAAACGTACCGCGTCTGTCCTGACAAAGCTCCATGATACCGCCAATATATTCGCTGGGGGTTATTATTGAAGCCTTCATAATAGGCTCGTAAGCTGTTTCGATATCGTCTGGAGTTGGGAATTTCGACGGATTGTCTATCATTATCTCCTCACCGCTTTTGAGAAGAACCTTGTATATAACCGAGGGTGCTGTGGTTATGAGGTCAAGATTAAATTCGCGTTCAAGACGCTCCTCTATAATTTCCATGTGAAGAAGCCCGAGAAATCCGCAACGGAAGCCAAAGCCAAGCGCAACCGAGGTTTCAGGCTCGAATATAAGCGCGGCATCGTTCAGTCTGAGCTTTTCAAGTGCATCGCGTAAATCTCCGTATCTCGCACCGTCAGCCGGATAAATTCCGGAATAAACCATAGGACGAGCCTCGCGGAAGCCATCAAGAGCCTCTGTTGCGGGAAATTCTGCATTTGTCACAGTATCTCCAACCTTAGTATCGGTTATCGTTTTTATCGCGGCGGTGAAATATCCTACGTCACCCGCTTCAAGACAGTCGGTTTTATTAAGACCGAACGCCTGCAGATTACCTACCTCGCAAACCTCAAACACGCCTCCCGAAGCCATAAACTTAACCTTATCGCCGGCTTTTATTCTACCGTCAAAAACTCTGATATAAACGACTACACCAAGATATGAATCGTAATGAGAGTCAAAAATCAGAGCCTTAAGAGGAGCCTCCTTATCTCCGAGGGGGGCGGGAATGTCGGTAATAATCTTCTCAAGAACGTCCTCTATATTAAGTCCGCATTTTGCAGAAATCGCAGGACAGTCTTCTGCAGGAATACCGATTATATCCTCAATTTCGCGGCGCGAGCCGTCAACGTCGGCACTCGCAAGGTCAATTTTATTTATGACAGGTAGTATTTCAAGATTGTTATCAATGGCAAGATATGCGTTCGCCAGAGTCTGCGCCTCAACGCCCTGAGTTGCGTCAACCACCAAAATTGCGCCCTCGCATGCCTTAAGCGAACGTGAAACCTCATACCCGAAGTCAACGTGACCCGGGGTATCTATAAGATTAAATTCGTAATCCTCGCCCGATTTAGACCTGTAATTCAGCTTCACAGCGCGTGCTTTTATAGTGATGCCGCGCTCGCGCTCAAGGACCATATTGTCGAGAATCTGCTCCTCCATATCGCGATATGCGACAGTACTGGTTTTCTCTAGCAATCTGTCCGCCAGGGTAGATTTACCGTGGTCTATATGTGCAATAATTGAAAAGTTTCTGATATTTTTTTGTTTTTCTGTCACTTTATCTGAACTCCTGAGGTAAAACCTTCGGTGAATTTTTATATTGCTGTAATTTTCTTAGCTTCCTCAGCATAAACGTCTACCTTGGCAGTCAGTGCCTCACGGCACTCACCGTGTGCAAGCACGTATATCTTGATTTTAGGCTCGGTTCCTGAAGGACGGACAACGATTTTATCACCGTTATCAAGCACGTAATAAAGCACGTCTGAAGGCTCAAGTCCTGTCGGCACCGTTGTATTGTTAACAAAATCGGTTATAACACCCTTCAGATAGTCTCTTGCCTCGGATACGCGGTATCCGCCGAATGTTGCGGGCGTGTTTTCTCTGAGAGAGGACATAACCCTCTTTCTTCTCTGAATTCCGTCAAGCCCCTCCATATAAATGTCGACGGTTTTCTCAGCGTAGAAGCCGTATTTTTCATAAAGAAGTCTCAGAGCGTCGGAAAGAGTCATGTTCTTTTTCTTGTAGTGAGCGGTCATTTCAAGAATCATCATAGCTGCCTCAACGGCATCCTTATCTCTTGCATAAGAGCCGAGAAGATATCCGTAGCTCTCCTCAAAGCCGAGAAGATAAGCTCCCTCTTCACCTCTTGATTCGTAATCCTTGATTACCTCACCGATGAACTTGAAGCCTGTATAAACGTCGTAAAGCTTCACGTTCTGAACCTCAGCAATCTTGTATATCATATCGGTTGATACAATGCTCTTGACGCAAAAAGCCTTATCCGAGAGCTTTCCGAGCTCACGGCGGCGGCATATAACGTAATCGAGAAGCAACGCTCCCATCTGGTTTCCGTTGATGGTTTCAAAGGAACCGTCGGCAACGCGAGTCATTACGCCCACTCTGTCAGAATCGGGGTCGGTGGCGATAACCAAATCCGAGCCTACCTCGTTTGCAATTTTTATACCAAGCTCAAAAACGTCTGCATATTCGGGATTCGGCTTCTTTACAGTCGGAAAATCTCCGGAAGGCGTCATCTGCTCCGCGACTGTATAAAGATGCTTAAGTCCTATGCGGCGGAACACCTCGGGTACAAGCTTATAGCCCGCACCGTGAAGAGGAGTATACACGACCTTAAGCTCCTCGGAAACGTCGGAAACCTCGTTGGGCGAAACGGAGGTTGCAAGAACGGCTTTTATATATTCCTCATCAAAATCCTCTCCGAGCACGGTAATAAGACCTGACTTTATACCCTCATCATAAAAATCAAAGCCGGATACGTCAAGAACGTCAAACTTTTCCCTTTCGGCAGAAACTATTTTCGCCTGCGCGGGATTTATCTGTGCACCGTCTTCCCAGTATGCCTTGTATCCGTTATATTCCTTGGGATTGTGCGACGCGGTTATATTGATACCCGCCATAGCGTTAAGGTGGCGAACCGCAAAGGAAAGCTCCGGCGTAGGTCTTAAACTGTCGAATATATACACCTTTATTCCCTCGCTTGCAAGCACGGACGCGCTGACCTTGGCAAACTCATCGGAATGATTTCTTGAATCGCAAGCAATTGCAACACCGCGTGATTCGCCCTTATCCGCCTTTATAAGTGCAGCAATTCCGCGAGTGGTTTGTGCTACGGTAAATCTGTTCATGCAGCCGATACCCATATACATGGTAGAACGGAGTCCTGCCGTACCGAAATCCAAAGGTGCGGTAAAACGAAACGCTTTAAGCTCCTCGTTATCCTCAATAGAACGAAGCTCAGCGCGCTCCTCATCACTTAAAACGGTTGAATTTAACCATCTTTTGTATTCACAGTTATAGTTCATAATCCCCTCCAAAATATATCATTTTACAAATTACGAATTTTCAAGTGCCTCAGAAAGCGCAAGAGCCAGCTGATCAGGGCATGAGGTAGGCTTAAATCCGCATTTAATTCCCTTCAGCCGCTTTATCGCATCCTCAGCTCTCATGCCTACGGCAAGGCTTGCCACGCCTGCGGTATTTCCGGCGCATCCGCCTATAAACTTACAATCGGTTATAATCCCGTCCTCCACGTCAACGATAACCATGCGCGAGCATGTTCCGCGTGTTTTGTATTCTATATGTTTTTTCATTTTTTCTCCAATCAAAGCTTGTTTTATTCCAGATTTTTATAAAGACCTATCGGAATATACCCTCTGCAAAACAAGGAAAGGTATATAAGTATCACACTAAAGCTCTTTTCCTGAGTTTTCAGAACCAGATGGTAATAATTCCTGATTTCCTCGTCGGAATCGAGAGTCACGGTATTCACTCGGTAAACAGATGCTGCGAGCACGTTCGCGGCCGTCATTACAGAACCAAGCTCAACACTCTCACTCTGCGGCAAAAGAAATTCAAGATATCTGTCATCTCCGGGCTCATAGTCGGGAATGTTAAATTCCGAGGAAAGCAGCGCATACTTGACGTCGGCATTTCCGTCAAATCCGAGAACCGAGGTAACGGCTACGATTTTGAGGTCGTGAGCAAAAATGAGATTTAAAAAACCTGCTGCTCTGCCGCCACCCTTTTCCTCAAACGGAAGGATACAATATCCCACCTTCTTATCCGATGCCGCCGACGCAGCCGCCTTGAAGCTATCGGAATATGCAACTCTCGGATCCTCAAATTCCTGAGAGAAAACATCGTATGCCTCGTCGGATAGCGAATTTTTCAAATAAGTGAAGCTTTCATCGCAAGGTCTGCTTTTCAAAAGCTCGACCTCACTCAGCGATATTTTCAGACCTTCAAGCTTCTCGAGCAGTATAGCGGAAAAAATCGCCTGCTCAACCGAATCCGAAACCGAAAAGTAAGCCTCGGTATCGAAAAAACGGCCTCGCTCGAAAACACGGCACTCACCGTCACGGGCGGAGCTAAGCTCTTCTCCCAGAATGTCGATAATATCCTCCGTCTCTGCGCCGGCAAGACTTTGAAGCTCTGCGAGATACTCTGCCGCTTCGTCCGCCAGCTGCGCAATCTCACAGACACCGATATCAAACCATCTTTTGCGGTTCGTTTTTATTTCTTCGATATTCGATAAAACCGCATCGGAAAACACCAAACCGCTATCCTGCACCGCATTGCCCTCCCGAAATAAACGTTCAATTTATTATACATTAAAACCGTCCGAAATACAATAACTTTTTAAAATTTTAATAAACATATTGATTTTTTATCTTTTATGTGTTATAATTGCTCTCGTGACAATCCGTGTGGGATTTGAACACGCCAAAATGCCGGTATGGTGGAATTGGCAGACGCGTCGGACTCAAAATCCGAAGGTAGCAATACCGTGTCGGTTCGACCCCGACTACCGGCACCAAAAAGCAGAGCCGTATCGGTCCTGCTTTTTTATTTTAAATTTACGTGGGTTGTGTACATTGCAAGAATATTCAGGAATAAATGAATAATTATTCTATGTTTTGGTTCACAAGTTACAAAAAGTCAATTATTAATAGTTTATTAATCTGCATAACGACGAAAAAAGATTATTTATTCAAAAAGTATTGCATATTTATTCAAAAAGTGCTACAATAATTTCATAGTAAATAATTACGCGGCAAAAAGCCGCAGGAGGAATCTAAAATGGATAAGAAAAATATCAAAAAGGTAGTTCTCGCCTACTCAGGTGGACTTGATACGTCTATCATTATTCCTTGGCTTAAAGAAAACTACAACAATTGCGAGGTTATCGCCGTTTCCGGTAACGTCGGTCAGGCCGACGAGCTCGAAGGACTTGAGGAAAAGGCAATAAAAACCGGCGCGTCCAAGATTTACATTGAGGATCTCAGCGAGGAATTCGTTAACGATTACATAATCCCCACTGTCAAGGCCGGTGCTCTTTACGAGGATTACATGCTCGGTACCTCCTTCGCTCGTCCTGTTATAGCAAAGAGAATTGTTGAAATAGCTCTCGCAGAGGGCGCTGACGCTATCTGCCACGGCTGCACCGGTAAGGGTAACGACCAGGTTCGTTTTGAGCTTACCATCAAGGCTTTCGCTCCCGACATGCCTATCATAGCTCCTTGGCGCGAGTGGGATATCAAATCCCGTGAAGAAGAAATCGAGTACGCTGAGGCGCACAACGTACCTCTCAAGATAAACCGTGAAACCAACTATTTCAAGGATAAAAACCTCTGGCACCTTTCGCACGAGGGTCTTGACCTTGAGGATGCCGGCAATGAGCCTCTTTACGATAAGCCCGGATTTCTTGAAATGGGCGTTTCTCCCATTATGGCGCCCGATAAGCCTACCTATATAACCCTTGATTTCGTAAAAGGTGCCCCTGTTGCACTTGACGGCAAGGAAATGTCCGCAAAGGAGATTATCCTCGCGCTTAACAAGCTCGGCGGTGATAACGGAATCGGTCTTCTTGACATTATAGAAAACCGTCTTGTCGGCATGAAGTGCCGCGGTGTATACGAAACCCCCGGCGGAGCAATTCTCTACGAAGCACACAAGTATCTTGAAACTCTCACTCTTGACAAGATGACGGCTCACAAGAAGGCTGAGCTTGCTATTACCTTTGCAGACCTGGTTTATAACGGTCAGTGGTTCACTCCTCTGCGCGAGGCTCTTTCTGCATTCGTTGACAAAACCCAGGAAAACGTCACGGGTAAGGTAAGACTCAAGCTCTACAAGGGCAACATTATAAAGGCAGGCGTTTGGAGCGACTACGCTCTTTATTCCGAGGAGCTTGCAACCTTCGGTGAAGACAACGTCTACAACCAGGCAGATTCCGCAGGATTCATTAACCTCTTCGGTCTTCCTATCAAGGTTCAGGCTCAGGTTAATGCAAAAAACGCTAAAAAGTAAGGCATAATTATGGCAAACAATAAAATGTGGGCTGGTCGTACCTCCGGTGCGACCAGCAAAACTGCAGATGACTTCAATTCCTCTATCCATATTGACTCGGCAATGTATAAGCAGGATATCAAAGGCTCTATGGCACATGCTGCCATGCTGTCCGAATGCGGTATAATACCCGCCTTGGACGCTGATATCATAATTTCGGCCCTTGAAGGTATTCTTTCGGATATAGAAAGCGGTGCTCTCGTTATAGATATGGAGAGCGAAGATATTCATATGTTCGTCGAAACGGTTCTTACCGAGAGAATCGGTGACGTCGGTAAAAAGCTTCACACCTCCCGCAGCAGAAACGACCAAGTAGCTCTTGATACGAGGCTCTACATGCGCGACAAGATTGAAGAGGTAAAAAAGCTCATACTTGAGCTCATCGGGTCCATACTCGAGGTTGCTACAGTGCACAAGTCCACTATAATGCCCGGTTATACTCACCTCCAGCGAGCACAGCCTATAACCTTCGGGCATCACCTTCTTGCGTACGCTGAAATGCTTAAGCGCGATTTTTCAAGGCTCACCGACGCTTCGCGCAGAATGAACCTTTCTCCGCTCGGTGCTTGTGCGCTTGCCGGCACTACCTACCCTATTCGCCGCGGAATAACCGCTTCGGCTTTGGGATTTGACGGATATACGGCAAACAGCATCGATTCGGTCTCTGACAGAGATTTTTGCGTTGAGCTTCTTTCGGCATACTCACTCATTATGACCCACCTATCAAGGTTCTCAGAGGAAATAATACTCTGGTCAAGCTGGGAATTTTCCTTTATTGAGCTTGACGATGCCTTCACTACCGGCTCGTCTATTATGCCTCAGAAGAAAAATTCCGACATGGCGGAGCTCGTTCGTGGAAAGACCGGCAGAGTTTTCGGTGACCTTATGGGTACTTTGACTATGCTAAAAGGGCTTCCGCTTGCATATAATAAGGATATGCAGGAGGACAAGGAGGCTCTGTTTGACGGAACCGAAACTGTAATCCGCTGTCTTGAAATATTCGTCCCCATGGTAAAAACCATGAAGGTTAAGGCTGATAATATGTATTCCGCGGCTCAAAAGGGCTTCATCAACGCCACAGACCTTGCCGATTACCTTACCAAGCGCGGTGTTCCCTTCCGTACCGCTTATAAAATTACCGGAAAAATCGTTGCAGAATGTATATCGCTCGGCACCGTCCTTGATAATTTGCCTCTTGAGACTTACAAAAAGCACTCTGAGGTATTCGAAGCAGACCTTTATAACGAAATATCTCTTGAAACCTGTGTTTCGAAAAGAATTTCCGAGGGTTCTACCGGTCCGGAATCGGTTAATCGACAGATAGAGTTAACCGAGAAATTTCTAAAGGACAACGCCTAGTCGCAAAAAGGCTGCAAAAGGAGATTTTATGATTAACCTAAAAGGAAAAGATTTTCTCAAGCTGCTTGATTTTACCCCCGAAGAGATCGACGGACTCATAGATTATGCAGCTGAGCTGAAAAAACAGAAGAAGGCCGGTATCCCACACAGACTGTGCGAGGGAAAGAACATTGCCCTGATATTCGAAAAAACCAGCACGCGTACCCGTTGCGCCTTCGAGGTTGCGGGCTACGATCTCGGAATGGGAGTTACCTACCTTGACCCTACCGGCTCTCAAATAGGCAAAAAGGAAACCATTGCAGACACCGCCCGCGTTCTTGCGGGAATGTACGACGGTATAGAGTACCGTGGATTTGCGCAGGAAATCGTTGAGGAGCTTGCAAAGTATTCAAAGGTTCCCGTGTGGAACGGTCTTACCAATGAGTTTCACCCAACTCAGATTCTTGCCGATTTCCTTACAATAAAGGAGCATTTCGGATATCTCAAGGGTATCAATTTCGTTTACATGGGCGACGCCAGATACAATATGGGCAATTCCCTTATGGTAGGCTGCGCTAAAATGGGAATGAATTTCACCGCTTGCGCACCTAAAAAGTATTTCCCCGATCAAGCACTGATAGACGAGTGCATGAGGATTGCCGAAAAAACAGGTGCTACGCTCCGCTTTGAAGAGGATACCGACATCGCGCTTGCCGGCGCTAACGTAGTTTACACTGACGTATGGGTTTCCATGGGAGAGCCTTACGAGGTTTGGGCCGAGAGAATAAACGACCTCTCACCTTATGCCGTTACCTCGGAAATTATGAGCAAAGCCGCAGAAAACGCGGTGTTCATGCACTGTCTTCCCTCCTATCACGACTTGAAAACCACTATCGGCAAAGAGGTTGGCGATAAATTCGGAAGAGATTTTATGGAGGTTTCCGACGAGGTCTTTGAAAGCGAAAAATCAATCGTTTTCGAGGAAGCAGAAAACCGCATGCATACAATAAAAGCAGTTATGGCTGCTACACTTTAATAAAAAAGCGGGCACAAGCCGAGGTTTATCCCGGATTGTGCCCGTTTTTTCTTTGTTTTTGAGTCAAATTCTTATCAGGAGCCTCTTCACCCCAATTATGCAATTCCGAAAATCCAGAATATCGCCGGGATTGAGAAGCACGCAATTATAGTTGAAATAAGCGCAATGGAGGCTCCTATTCTGCAATTCTCACCGATAAGTCTCGGAAACACCACCGTGTTAAGTCCGCAAGGCAAAGAAAGAAACAGAACCGTAATTGCAGTAAGAGCCGCATTCCCCATAAGAGAAACAAGTGCGCCGACTCCAAGCGGTACGGCAATCATGGCAACCGCGCTGAGAATGTAAATCTTGTAGTTGACGAATATATCCTTAAGCTTAAACTCTGATATCACAATACCCGCAAGAAGCATACTGGCAGGTGCCATACAACTGCTGGATTTTGAGAGAACCATAGTTACAATCTCCGGCATAGGCACCTCAAGCAAACCTATGATAATGCCTAAAATCATAGTTATCATCATCGGATTTATCAGTTTTCTTAGTGAAACGCCACGCTTCGTGAGTATCGGAAAGCCGTATATGTAGATATAGATTGTAGCCGGAATACAGAACACTATCATATTGATAAGTCCAACCGCACCGAAAAGAGCTTCCGCTAAGGCATATCCCATATATCCGAAGTTGGGTATAACCAATGAATACTCGTATATTTTTCTCTCGTATTTATCCTTAGAGAAAAGCCTTGATGCAAAAATTGCACCAACCGCCAAAAGTAAAACTACAGACAAACCGACGAGTATGAAAACGTAATTCTCACTGATGTATTTTCTGTTGAAATTTCTGGAGAAGCTTAAAAGAACGTTGCATGGAGAAAATACGTACACGAGAAGCGTAGACAAAATTTTACTGTGCCCACTGTCAACGAGCCTGCACTTAGCGAGCGTATAGCCGATTGCAACGAAAATAAATAGAATTAATACCTGTTGAAATACCATATATCAGACCTAATTTCAAAATAATTACGGAAAGTATTGTAGCACAAAATATTAAGATTGTAAATATGTTTTAGGAAAAAATTTAGGGTTAAATGCGAGAAAAAACCGATTTCTCTATAAGCACCTCAAAGAGCAAAGAGGCGCACCCGATTTCTGCCTCAATCGATTTTATTTAAAATACAGTGCTCTGAACTCTTTCACTATTGCAGAAAACTCCTCAATAGCAGACTTTATTATATTCGGATCAGCCATATCTATTTCTGCCACCGCAAGACTCTCAAGCGGCGATTTGGAATCTCCACATTTGAGAAAATCAATATATTTGCCAATATATGAATCACCCTCCTTCTCAATCCGCTTTACAATTGCGGTTGCTGCAGATATGCAGGTTGCATACTTGTAAACGTAGAAACAGGAATAAAAATGCGGAATTCTCATCCATTCAAGCGCTATATCCTTATCGCACGCAACGTCCTTTCCGAAATATTTTCTTACAAGCTTATAGTATTTCCCGTTCAGGACTTCAGCGGTAAGCGGAATCCCCTGCTCGCACAAGGCGTGCATATCCCTTTCAAACTCGGCAAACATCGTTTGTCTGTAAAGAGTTCCCTTGTACGTTTCCATAAGCTGATTGAGAATTGCCAAGCGCTCACACTCGGAGCCGGATTCCCTGAGCTTTCTCCTGGCGAGCAAAAGCTCGTTAACGGTAGATGCCACCTCCGCGACAAATATCGTATATTGCGAATTCCACGGCTCGTTGTTGGCAATGGAATAATGGCTATGCATCGAATGTCCGGCCTCGTGAGCAAGAGTCAGAACGTCGGAAAAGCTACCGTTGAAATTCATAAGAATATACGGCTCCGTGCCGGGAACTCCGGACGAAAATGCACCCGAACGCTTCCCACGGCTGGGAAATACGTCAACCCAACCGCGCGAACATAATCCATCTTTCAATATTTCTTTGTATTCTTCTCCGAGCAACTGCGCCGTTTTCAGCACCTCGCAAACCGCCTCTTCATAGGTGTACTCTGAGCTTTCTTCCTCTATAAGCGGTGTATAAACGTCATAAAGATGAAGCTTCTTCAGCCCTAAGATTTCGCGCTTTATTTCATAATATTCGTACAAAGGCTCAAGTCCTCCACATACCGTATCTATGAGATTGTTGTATATCTTCGGACTTACTTCGTCACGAAATACGGAGGCCGCCAATGAATTTTTATGCCTTTTCACCGCGGCAAGCGTCACCGCTTCCTTGACTCTTCCCTCATAAAGAGATGCATAGGTGTTCGCAAACTGAGAGTAGGTTTTATATACGCAGCAAAAAGCTCTTCGTCTTACTCCTCTGTCACGGCTCATAAGATGCATAACGTAATTGGAATCGGTAATTTCCACAAGCTTCCCATCAGCACCCTTTATCTTTCCAAATCTCAAATCCGAGTTTGAGAGCATAGAACGGATGCCTCCGTGAGAGTCAAGGCAGTTATCAATCTGCGAAAGCAATGCCTCCTCGTTATCGGAGAGGGTGTGCGGCTGGAGCCTTAAAATCTTCTGTATTTTTCTTCCGTATTTTTTGAGTTCAGGAAGCTCACAAAACATTTCTGCCACGCATTTTTCGTCAAGTTTTAATATTTTTGGTGTAACGAACCAAGATGCGTTTCCTGCCAAAACGGCGAGATTCCTAACTCTTGAATTTAAAGCTTGGAAGCGGTTATTCGCTGTATCCGTAGCAAAAGAAAGCGAAGCGTATTGCCAAAGTCTATCTATAATAAGCTCAATTTCGTATAATTCTGACAATGCTTTATAAAGCGTCGTTGCGGAATCGGTTATTGCGTTCTCGTATTCCTTGAAGCTATTGATTTTTTCTTCCGCCAGCTTATAATCCTTTTCGAATTCAGCCTCGGTCTTATAAATAGCCGTAAGGTCCCACTTGTATTTTTTATCAATCTCTTTTCTGTCCTTTATCATTTTAACCTCGCAAAATCAGGTATTATTTTAGCCTTTTCTATATTCTAGCACAGCTGCTGTTCAAGTTCAATACCGACGTTGAATTATTTTTTAAAAGCACACCATCGCTTGACTTAAATTACAGCATGTGCTATAATCCGTATATATATTAAAGTACAGGAAGCACCGCCATGAAATCTAATTACCGTCATACAAGGCTTGCATGCTATTCAAGCTATGTAGTTCAGGGTATTATTAATAATCTGTCACCTCTTCTTTTCGTTATATTCAAAGAGGAGCTTGGGCTATCAATGGTTCAGCTCAGTCTTCTGATAACCGTTAACTTTTCCATTCAGATATGCGTCGACCTCTTCTCATCCTTCATAGTTAAGCTTGTCGGTTACAGATGCTGTATACTTGCAGCCCAAGGCTTTTCCACGTGCGGTCTTCTGTTTTTATCATTTCTCTCACTCGTTATAACAAACAGCTTTGCGGCTCTTTTGATATCAACAGTTGTTATGGCAATCGGCGGAGGACTGCTTGAAGTTCTGGTAAGTCCTATAATGGAAGCTCTTCCCGGCGATGAAAAAGCCGCCTCAATGAGCATACTGCACTCATTTTATTGTTGGGGACAGGTTGGCGTCGTTGCGCTTTCAACTCTGTTTTTCGCCATATTCAAAACGGACAACTGGAGAATTTTACCGTCGTTATGGGCACTGGTTCCGCTTATCACTCTTATAGCTTTTATTTTCGTTCCGATATGCCGACTGCGCGGTGACGAAGCCGGCAACCGCCGTTTTATTTCGCTTGCTACGCAAAAAAGCTTTTGGCTTATGCTGATAGTTATGCTCTGCGCCGGTGCTGCCGAGATGGCTATTGCGCAATGGGCGTCGGTATTCTGCGAAATCGGGCTTGGCGTAACCAAAACGCTCGGTGACCTTCTGGGTCCCTGCGCCTTTGCCGTTTTTATGGGTATAGGCCGTCTGCTTTTCGGAAAATACAAGCCGAAAAGGGTGGATATATGGATTTCGGTATCATTCGCAGCATGCCTTGCCGCGTACCTTATAACAGCGTTTGCTCCCCACCCCATTATAGCACTTTTCGGATTTGCGCTATGCGGATTTTCTGTTTCTCTTTTGTGGCCGGGAACCTGCAGCTTAGGTGCGGAAAGACTTGCGTGTGGTGGCTCACTAACCTTTGCGCTTTTCGCATTAGGCGGAGACGTTGGCTGCGTAGTAGGCCCCGATATCATAGGAATGGTCTCGGATGCTGTTGAGAAAAATGAAAGCTCCGTATTCTTATCGCTATTCAGCGGCAGCGCGGAAGAGATAAGTATGAAGGCCGGCATTCTTCTCGCCTCGGCAATTCCCGCGCTTGGTCTTATAATATCACTAATACTTGTAAAGTCCAAAAACAGACAAATGAAACAGTCATTACAAGAGCCCTTGTGACATAATTCATTTTCAAACATAAAAAGGAAGAGGCAGAAAAATGCCCCTTCCTTTTTATTCATTCGGCAATCTCAATAATCAAGGCAAGCGCAGATTATATTTCTGAGTCTGGGAATAACGGTATGGTGAAGCCCCCCCATGTGCTGCGCTTGGAATACCGAGACTCTCATCTCGGGATGGCTTGAGAAATACGAAAGCTTTGCTCCGTCCCATCCGAACTCACCGACCGGTGCCAAATTTCCGTTGCGGTAAGGGTCAACGTTGACTCTTACGCCAAAGCCGTAGCCGTATCCTTTCGTATGTCCAATCTGAAAATTAAATGACGCCATGCATTTTTCGTCAAGCTGATTTGTCCTCATAAGATTCACGCCGTAAGAGGAAAGGATGCGATTTCCGTTGTTTCCTATGCCCATGTGCGTCAAAGCTTCCGCCAAAAGTATCTGGTCATCAACACAGGATATAAGCCCTGCACCGCCGCTTTCATATTCGGTTCCGAACACGTACGGATTTTCATTTTTAGGTATTTCCACAGCGCATTTTCTTTCCGCATCATAAGAATACTGAGTAGCTATGCGCGCAAGCTTCTGCTCGGTAAATCCGAAAGAGGTATTCTTCATGCCGAGCGGATTAAATATATTCTGCTCGAGATATTCCGAAAATTTCATTCCGGAAACCAGCTCAACTAAACCACCGATGACGTCAAGCGAAAGACCGTATTTGTAATCGGTTCCGGGCTCAAAATCAAGCGGCTCTCCCGCAAGCGCTCTGACTATATCAAGCGTCGGTGATTTTCCGTCGGTTCTCTCCTTTACGGAATTGATTGAAGCGGAGGTCAGATTGTAGTTAAGTCCCGACGTCATGGTAAGCAGGTGCTTAATGAGCATCGGCTTTTTCGAATCCTCTATATATTCCGTTCCGTCTGCGTGCTTTTTCCGAACGCTTAAGGTCTTGTATTCGGGGAAATATGCATAAACCGGATCGTCAACCGATATCTCTCCCTTTTCAATAAGCTGAACCGCTGCCACGCAGGTAGTAACTTTCGATACCGAGTACATATTATACAAAGCATCGCGTCTGACGGGTGCTTTATGAGTTATGCTGTCATATCCGCTTTGGTATCTGAAAACCTCGACTCCGTCCTTATATATTACCGTATCAGAGCCGGGTATAGAAAGCGATGGCAAGCAGCAGTCCAAAAAATTCTTCAAAGGCTCAAAATTCATATAACATCTCCAAATGATTATTAATTTTAGCGAACTGCGCTTATTTCAGCTCAATTACGGTAACACCCGCATCTCCATCTCCGTACTCAGCGTGCTTGAAGGACTTAATTCTGCTGTCAGTCTTAAAATATTTCCAAAGCGCAGCTCTCAGAGCGCCCGTTCCTTTGCCATGTATTATTCTGACCGAGGGCACTGCGGCAAGTATCGCATCGTCAATGTGCTTATCAACAACAAACCATGCATCGTCGCCTATCATTCCTCTTACGTCAAGCTCAAGCTTGAAGGCGGAAACGATAGATTTCTTAACCTTGCCCTCCGCAGCGCGAGGCGCAGTCTTTTTCTGTTTTATTTTCACGTTACCGTCAAGAAGCCGCAGCTTGTCCTCGGTAACCTTTGTTTTAAGTATTCCCGCAGTGACCGAATAAAGACCGCGTTTATCCGCAAGCGCGGTTATCACGCCCTCCGCACCAACCGAAATAACGTATACTCTGTCACCGACGGCAAGAGGCCTTGGAAGCTTGTAATCGTCTTCCAGCAAGGATTCTACGGATATACCGTCGAACATTTCCTCACTCTCACGCATACGGCGCATAACCTCATCACGCGCCTCGGACATCATTTTATCGCGAGTTGCCTTGTCCTCTTGCTTCTTAACCTCTTCGAGTCTTCTGAATATAAACTCGCTGGAGGCTCGCGCACTGTCAAGTATCTGCCTTGCTTTAAGTAGCGTTTTTTGAGTTTCGTCCTCTATTTTTGAGATCTTCCTCTTAAGTTCACTTTCTGAGGTCTGTTTGAAGCTCTCGTACTCAACTCGAAGCCTTTCGGCTTCCTCTCGCTCTGCCTCCATCTTCATTCTGTCAGTATCAAGGCGCTCTATAACGTCCTCAAATCTTTTATTATCACGCGCAATAAGCTCACCCGCTCTTGCCACAACGTCATCGGGCATTCCAAGTTTTTCGGATATCGCAAAGGCGTTAGAGCGTCCGGGAGTTCCTATAACCAGCTTATAGGTTGGCTTCAGGGTTTCGATATTAAATTCGCAGGAAGCGTTCTGAACTGCCGGCGTGTCAAGCGCGTATGCCTTCAACTCGGCGTAATGCGTTGTAGCCAAAGTCAATGCGCCCAGCTCTTGAGATTTTTCCAGTATGGCAATAGCAAGCGCTGCACCCTCAATGGGGTCCGTACCGGAGCCAAGCTCGTCGTAGAGAACCATAGTTCTCGAATTAAGCTTCGAGAGTATATCAACCACGTTTACCATGTGGGAGGAAAAGGTAGACAAGGATGCTTCAATACTCTGCTCATCGCCTATATCGACGAGAATACCGTCAAATACGCCTATCTCCGAGCTCTCGTATGCCGGAATTTGCAGACCGGATTGCGCCATAAGTGCAAGCAAGCCTACGGTTTTTAAGCTAACAGTTTTTCCGCCGGTATTAGGACCTGTAATAACCAGAGTGTCATATTCGTCACCAACACTTACGTCAATAGGCACAACCTTAGCCTTATCAAGTAGAGGGTGGCGCGCTTTTTTCAAATTAACAGCTCTCTTGCCGGTTATTATCGGCTTTTCGGCATTCATAGATATAGCAAGCGAAGCGCAGGCGAAAATGAACGCGAGCTCGGTAATGTTATGGTAATTAAGAGTTATGAGCGAGGATTGCTCGCCTACGTCGGCTGAAAGCGAAGAAAGTATACGCTCGATTTCAAACTTTTCTTTAGCGAAAAGTCCCTTAAGCTCGTTGTTGGCATCCACCACCGCCATAGGCTCCACAAACAATGTAGCTCCCGATGATGAGGTA
Organism: Eubacteriales bacterium; assembly: GCA_045588085.1. GTDB lineage: Bacteria > Bacillota > Clostridia > Oscillospirales > CAG-272 > UBA1740. The sequence continues at coordinate 3,026 of JAZNDN010000031.1, read as the reverse complement.
TCATGCACAAGTCCCTTAAGCTCATTGCGATACTCGGCTTTTACCGGAACAACGTATCTGCCGTTTCGCATCGTAACAATGTTCTCCTGCAGATACTTAAGCTTATTTCCGCTTATATAGCTTTGCAGAGTGTCTTTAATTTTGTTATTCGTATTTTTGATTTTTCTTCGGATATCGGCAAGCTCCAAGCTAGCCTCGTCTGCTATCATGTCCTCGGAGATGATAGCCCTTTTGATTTTACTTTCAAGAGTATTTGAGGGCAAAAGTCTCTCAAACATTTCATCAAGCGAGGTGTCGAAAAGTCTATCCGTGCGAATATAATCAAGAAGCGCGCGTGTACTTGTGAGAAGCGATGCGATATCGAGCAAATCCTTAGCACCGAGAATAGCACCCTTGTAGGCGCGGTCGGCAGAGCCTACTACGCTTTCCGGTGCTGAAAACGAGGGATACCCCTTAGAGTTTATCAGCCTTTTCGCATCGTCCGTACGCTTTTGTCTTTGAATTACAGCGTCGTAATCGTCGGTAGGAAGCAAAGAGCGCGCACGGGCAGCCGCGCCCTCCGTAGAAGCAAGCGCAGCAAGCATCTCTATTATTTTGTCATATTCAAGCGTTGCCAGAGCCTTGCGTGAAAATTGCATTATCGTGTAACCTCTTTATAAAATTCCAATGATTTGAAGCTTCTTTCAAGCTGATTTACGAGATACTCCTCACAAGCATCGAAAAACAGCTTCGAATCCTCGTCCTCGGTGCTGAATGAAAACAGCCGCTCAAGCGGAGTGTATATGCAATAGCACATTGCTGTCTTTGCCCCCTCGGAAAGTATCCTTACAATATGGCTTTGCGCAGGGTCGTATTCCTCCGTGCGAGCATTTGCAGATTCCTTTTCGGTACAGGCGTAGCACCTTATATTTCCGCTCATAATATCGAAAAAGAAGCTTCCCTCCCGTGCTCCGCATTCACGGCAGCCTATAACGTCCGGCATATATCCGATTATAGCCATAGCACGAATTTCGAAAGCCGCCTTTATATGAGGGAGCGGATATTTGTCCTCGGCAATAGCGTATAAGGAATTTAACGCCAAGCGAAGCAGGTCAACCTCCGCGGTAGCAGTAGTGACGTCGGAAAGAACCTCTACTATGTATCCCGCAAGACTCAGCCCCTCAATGCTCCGCCTCAAATTGAAGAAGCTCTCTATTAAGGAAGACTCCTTAACCCAGTATTTGTCACCTTTCTTGAAGAGAACGAACGAGCTGTAGCAAAACTGTAGCGTTGAGGACATATTACGGTTTTTGAGAGACCTAGCCCCCTTAACGAGAGCCGTCACGTTCCCCATCTCATAAGTATATATAGTAATCAACCTGTCCGCTTCACCGATATCGCAGGATTTGATTACCAACCCCTTAACCTCTGTCAGCATACCATTCTCCTATATTCAAACACTTTACAAGAGCTAAAAGCGCCGAAATGGCTGAAAATTCAGACTCCGGAGCGGGTTCAAAAATACTCTCCCTTGCGGCTATACCTCTTCCTTAAATCCAAGATTTGCGATATTGAAGTCGCTCTCTCTCCAGTTTTCCTTAACTCTTACGTATAAATCAAGAAATACTTTAGCATCAAGCATAGCCTCAATATCTTCTCTTGCATACGTGCCTATCTTCTTTATTGTTGCACCGGATTTTCCGATTATAATTCCCTTGTGAGTTGCCTTTTCGCAGTATATTTCGGCACGGATAGATACCGTTCCGCGCTTCTCGCGCCATTCCTCAATAACAACCGCCGTTCCGTGCGGAATTTCCTCATCAAGCGTTTTGAGCAGCTTCTCTCTTATAATCTCTGCGGCTAACTGACGCTCGGGCTGGTCGGTCGCAATATCGTCAGGGAAGAACCATACGCTCTCGTTAAGATAACGCTCGCATTCCGCCAGAACTATATCTATTCCCTTGCCGTTCTTTGCGCAAAGCGGAATTACCGCATCAAAATCAAAGATATCGGAATATGCCTTTATTGTTTTGGCAATATTTTCGGGACGAACTGTATCGGTCTTGTTAATAGCAAGTATTGCACCAACTCCGCGGCTCTTTATGTTATTTATAAGCTGCGCCTCAATATCTCCCACGCTCTCTCTTGCTTCAACCACAAGTATAACTCCGTCAACGCCGCCTATGGTATCATCCGTGGTTTTAACCATAAAATCACCCAGCTTGGTTCTCGGCTTATGCATACCGGGTGTGTCGAGAAATACGAACTGAACCTCGCCCTTCGTGTATATTCCGGTTATTCTGTTTCTGGTAGTCTGTGGCTTTTTGGATACAATCGCAACCTTTTCCCCGACTATCGAATTAAGCATAGTAGATTTTCCTACGTTAGGTCTTCCTACAATTGCAACAAACGCTGTCTTAGTCATATCAATTTTCCTTATAAATTCTGTGATTTCATAATTTCTCTTTGTAAACGGCATTGAAGCTTGTCCTCATCCTCACTTCTTTCGTGGTCATAACCAAGAAGATGCAAGGTTGAGTGAACCGCAAGAAATACTGCCTCTCTTAAAAACGAATGTCCAAGCTCTGCTGCCTGTTCTTTTGCTCTGGGCACTGAAATTACTATATCTCCGAGCGCTGCTGAAATCAAGCACTCGTCGGGCACGAAATTGCCGTTTTCGTACATGGGAAAGGACAGCACGTCGGTAGGCTTGTCCACTCCGCGATACTGCAAATTAAGCTCGTGGATATATTTTTCACCGCAAAGAGTAAGAGATACCTCGGCAGGATACGGAAAATTCTCCTTCTCCAGCGTTGCGATGATTCCCTTTCGCAAAGCGAGCTTGAGGTTGTAATCTATCTCGTCAAACGCCTCGGTTGCCGAAAAATGAATTATTAGCTCTCTTCCGTTATTCATCGGTGTCTGCCCTCTTTCTCTCGCCTCTGTATTTTTTTGCCGTCTGCGCGCGCTCGTATTTATCGTAAGCGCCGATTATCTTGCGCACGAGCCTGTGACGGACTACATAAGTCGGAGGGCCAAGCGGTCTT
>JAZNDN010000030.1:0-1724 GCA_045588085.1 Eubacteriales bacterium | reverse complement strand
TGCTCTTCGAGCTGTGCCTGAAGCTCTGCGGTCTTATCCTTTTTCTTGAGCTTCTTTTCCTTTTTTTCTTCTTTTACTTCTTCTTGGGTTTCTGTTTCCTTGATGTTCTCGTCTGCCATTTCTGCCTTCCTTTCTAATCGTCTATACTCTCGCTTAAGATATCACCCACAAGACCCGAAACGAACTGCATATACGGAATGAGCTTTGCGTAATTGAGCCTCGTTGGCCCGATTATGCCAAGCGCACCGCTTCGCGAGCCGTTTACGTCGTAGTGGGAAATTATCACGCTGGAATTTGCAAGCTGCTTGTATTCGTTTTCCGTGCCGATTTTGATATCGATTCCGTCCTTGCCCTTGGACAGCAGCTTTGAAATCGGCTCGCCCTTGCGCAGGAATTCCATAAGCTCGATTATGTTGCCGCCAAGCTCTCTGTGATTAAAGAGATTTGACTGACCCTCAAGCAACACGTCACTGCTCAGCGCATCCGCCGCCAGATCGGCAAGCGTTACGAAGAAGGACGACATTTCAAGAGCGTGCTCGCCGAGTGAAGCAACAAGCGTCTGGAGCATTACGGTTGAGATATCCTCAAGCGGCTTGCCCACAAAGTGAGCGGCGCAAACGCTGTAAAAGCGTTCAACCGTCTGCGGAGTAATCGGCATATCGCTGCGGCAGGCCTTGCTTTTGAGCGTGCCTGCCGAGGTGAGCAGGACTATCATTGCCGTTCTTGTGCCCACTGGAACAATCTCCGCACGGCGCACGGTTGCCTTTTCGCCGAGAGGCATAGTCGAAACCGCCGCACAGCCCGTTAGCCTTGCAATTACCTCGCCGGCCTTTTCGAGCAATTGCTCGGGGTCGCCGCTTCCCGAAGAAACCGTTTTGGCTATCGCCCGTCTGTCCTCCTCGGTCGGTTCAAGCTTATTCATCAGCTTGTCGATATAGTAGCGGTAGCCGAGGGTTGTGGGCACTCTGCCGGCAGAGGTGTGGGGCTGTTCAAGGTAGCCCATCTCTGCAAGGTCAGCCATCTCGTTGCGGATGGTTGCGGAGGAAACGGAAAAATCAAGCTCGCCCAGCAGGTTTTTCGAGCCGACCGGCTCACCCGTGCGGATATAGCTTTCCACAACGGCGGCAAGAATTTTCTGCTTGCGCGGTGTCATTTCCATATATTGTGCCCTCCCTTCTCTCGCTCTGCTAATTTTAGCACTCTATTGTTTCGAGTGCTAAACTCTATCCATATAATATATCCTGTTTCCCGATTTGTCAAGGATTTTCAAGGAAAAATTTAGAAAAGCAGCCCGACGGACTGCTTTTAAGTGCAAAATGCAAAGCCTGTCGGCGATACAGAAACAAAAAGAAATGTCATTCTAAGGCGTAGGCGAAGAATCTTTTTCGCTTTTAAGATTCTTCACTACGTTCAGAATGACACTCCATAATGTTTATCAAAAATCCATTGGAACAACTGAGCTTTTTATTTATCCTTTAACATAATTATACTCAAAATCTCCTACTAAGCTGCCGTCACTCTTTTTATACAGCCTTCCGTCTTCGGAATAGAAATATTTATTTTCTTCCGAGCAGTATATTTCCGCAACGGGGTGATAAAAGGTTATACTTCCGTCATGGTTGATATGCGGATAGTAGCAATCCATATCAACGTCTTTGATTTCTTTGATATTTTTACCTATATGCATTTTAAACACAACGTTTTCAATCCGTAAAAGCTCGCCG
>JAZNDN010000029.1:0-39255 GCA_045588085.1 Eubacteriales bacterium | reverse complement strand
GTATGCGGTGATTGATGCGTTTTAGTGCTATGGTAAGGTATTCCCACGCAAACGCTCGATACCGCAAGCGGTATGCATTAGGTCGGGTTCGGAAGTATGAAGGTGCACCAAGGAATAAACACATTTTTTATTTTTGCGCTTTGTATAAAGCCAAGTTGTTACATGCAACTGACTCTGAATGAGCTAGCGTGCGGTTAGTATGCGGTAATTGATGCGTTTTAGTGCTATGGTAAGGTATTCCCACGCAAACGCTCGATACCGCAAGCGGTATGCATTGGGTCGGGTTCGAAAGTATGAAAGTGCACCAAGGGATAAACACATTTTTATTTTTGCGCTTCGTATAAAGCCGAGTTGTTACAATGCAACTGACTCTGAATGAGCTAGCGTGCGGTTAGTATGCGGTGATTGATGTGTTTTAGTGCTATGGTAAGGTATTCCCACGCAAACGCTCGATACCGCAAGCGGTATGCATTGGGTCGGGTTCGAATCCCTGAAGGTGCACCAAGGAATAAACACATTTTTATTTTTTTAAAATAGGCTGGACAACAGAGCCGTTTTATGCTAAAATCGGTGTAGCAAATGCTTGATACCAAATTTGATTTACTACCTACTATGTATCCGGAGTATGAAATGCTTGATTTTGAGAATAAGTCAATATTCTTTATAGGCGACAGTATAACGGCAAACGGCTCTTACCTCGGCCGCTTGCGTATGCATTTGAAAAAGTGTGGAAGAAATATACGTATTCATAATAAGGGTATTCCCGGAGCGAGTGCCGCAATGAGTCTCAGCGCGCTTGATGAGGTGACGGACGGTTTCGTGCCGGATTACGCGGTAATATGCCTTGGCGTTAACGACGCTGGATACTGGGAATATACCTCGGAGCCTGAAATTTCGGAGTACGAGGCAAAAATGCGTAATGAGCGATGCTGCCGGTATATAAGCGGCATTGATGCGCTTGTGAAAGCAATTTCGCAAAAAGGCATTTGTCCGATACTTTGCTCGCCGTTTTGCACGAACAGGTATTTTCCGGATGCAAAGGATATAGAAACCGTTGTTGACAGTAAGGAAAAAGCTTGTATTGACGCTTCTTTCTATACAAGGCAGACGTTTGAAAAAATAAACGGTGCTTTGAAAATTATGGGGCAAAAAATTTCCGAATACTCCAAGGTGCACGACATAGTTTTCTGGGATTTATACCTGCAGACCTACGAAAAAACCTCCTCGGATTCCTTCTGCAAGGACGGAATACATTACAGTGAGCAAGGCGATGTTCTGATAGCAAAGCTGTTTTGCCGTCATATTACGGGAGAGAATTTGACAGAAGGTTTTATCGACTGTGAGCTTTTGAAATTAGCAGCGTTTGAAGCATCGGAGATTGCTTACTATTTTGTAAAGTACAATATTATGGGCGATTCGTGCTTGACGCTTGAAGATAATGAGCTAAGGCACAAAGTTGATAGGTGGCTGCAGAAAAACGGAAATATTAACGGTTTGACAAAGGAGCGCGAGGCAGGTTTCTTTGAGTTTAGCGAGAACACGCGCGAAAATAAAAAGAATCTCTTAAAACTCATACACGGGTGCTGAGATAAGAGATTCATATAGAATTATAACATGTTACGGAATTTCCACATGGAAATTCCGTATTCTGATTTTTGTATCAGTAATTATGATTTCATCGCGCCTTTCCAAGCTTTTCCGTCAATTCTGCTGGAATTTTTCCGTCTGAAAACAAACGGTCAATCTCTTCCAGCCCACAAAGCGTGTGAACGTATTTAGCACCGAATTTATTACTCGTCATAAGCACGACGCGCTTTTCACAATTTTGCATAAAAGCACGGCGCACATCGGTTTCCTCTTCAGAGGTGTCGGTGAGTTTCCCGTCGTGATAAATTCCTTTGCAGGAAATGAAGCCTATATCGCAGTTTATTGATTTTGCAAATTGCACCGTTTTATTTCCGATGCAAACCAGAGAATTTGCAATCATAAGCCCGCCTGCACAATAGGTTTTTATATTATTTTTACATGCGATTTCAGCTGTTTTAATACTGTAAGTTACTACGGTTATATCCTTAATACTTGCTATGTATTTTATTAAATTCTGCGCAGTCGACGACCCGTCGATAAATAAGGTGCTTCCCTCTGTAACAAGTGAAGCCGCTTGCTTGCAAATCTCGTTTTTTGCTTTATAATCAAGCGATTCTCTTATGAAAAGCGGAACTTGTCTGTTACTGTCTGAAATGGACTTTGCACCGCCAAAGGTTCGCTTGAGAGCTCCGGCAGCTTCTAGCGCAGCAAGGTCGCGTCTGACGGTAGCCTCTGAGACGAAAAGACGGTTTTTCAGTTCGGAAATGCCGGCTGAGCCGTTTTCGTTTAAAATGCTTAGAATTTCTCTATGTCGTAGGTTGTTTACCATATACGCTCCTTAAAACGCTCAAAATGAGCGAATTGTGATTATACTTTAACACAAAAATGATTGTTTGTCAATATTTGTATTCGATATTGAAATATTTTCAAAAAATGGTATAATGAGTATAGTCGAATTGTATTTCCAAGAAAACGGATTTAATATTTGTGCAGGGAGTGAAATTATGAAGAATTGTGAGTTATGGTATGCTAAGCCAAATCATATTCCGGTGCTGGGACATAGAGGGATTTGCGCTAAGTATCCTGAGAATACTATGGTTTCCTTCAGAGCGGCAATAGAGCTGGGGGTTGATTTGATTGAATTTGACGTTAACGTAACAAAGGATAACGAACTCGTCGTAATTCACGATAATGCCATTGACAGAACCTCTGATAATACCGGTCTGACGCGCGATTATACACTTGCCGAACTCAAGAAAATGGATTTTGGCGGTAAATTTGACAAAAAATTCAAGGGAGAAAAAATACCTACACTCAGGGAGGTGCTTGAGCTTGCTGCGCCTCATGAAAATCTTCTTCTCAATGTTGAAATTAAGGATATGCATTACGAAACCGTTGATGCAACGGTTAAGATGCTTAAGGAATTCGGAATAGCGGAACGCTCTGTTATAGCCTGCTTTGATGCGGATATCATTCGTTATGTGAATAGGGCACATCCCGAGATGCGTGCGCAGGGCTTCCCCGGCCGCTATATGCAGAATTTTACGGAGGGTACCTACGACTGTATGTTCGGTATGGGTATTCCGATTCGTTGGAAGGACTGTACCGACGAGAGCATACGCGCAGATGTGGAGTTTGCAAAGTCAAGAGGAATTCTGGCGTGGTTGTTTTGCGCTGATAACGAGGAAGACGTGAGAAGATGCGTTGAATTCGGTTGCGATAATATAACCGGAAACAATCCCGAGGTTGCGCTGCGAGTTTTCAGGGAAATGAATTTGCATGAATAATTAAAATAAATCTGATTTCGGAGAAATAAAATGATAAGCAATTTTGATTTGGAATATAAAGAGGGTTTGCGTCTTGATTTACATTTGCCCGAATGCGAGGAGTTTGACGTTTTCGTCTATTTTCACGGCGGTGGACTTGAGGCAGGTAGCCGCAAAGGGTACGAGGTTTTTGCAAGCACGCTGGCAAAGCACGGTATAGCAACCGCTTCTGTAGAATACCGTATGTATCCGGATGCAAAATTCCCGGATTTTATAGAAGATGCAGCCGATGCTGTGGCTTGGATAAAGAACAATATCTCAGAATATGGCAAATGCAATAGAATTTACGTCGGTGGAAGCAGCGCCGGAGGATATATATCCATGATGCTTTGCTTTGACGCACGGTTTTTGGCAAGGGTTGGAATGAAGCCTACAGATATTGATGCATATATCCACGATGCAGGTCAGCCGACGTCGCATTTCAACGTACTTAGAGAGCGCGGAATTGACACTAAAAGGGTTATAGTAGACGAAACGTCACCTATGTATTTCGTGGGACTTGAGGAAACGTATTCTCCGATGCTCTTTATCGTTTCGGATGACGATATGTTTGCGCGTTATGAGCAGACTATGCTTATGGTCAAAACTCTCGCCCATTTTGGACATACTGAAAACGTATCGCTGACAGTTATGAACGGTAAGCATTGCAAATACGTGCGTCGAACCGATGAGAACGGGGAGGGTGTTCTCGGATTGGAGATACTTTCGTTTTTGAAAAAGCTTGGTTTCGTTTGATTTGCAACCAAACAATCCTAAATTAAATAAATCGCAGTAAAAAAGACCTGTAATAGCACTTTTCGATGCCATTGCAGGTCCTTTTCATAAATTTTTATAAACGGTGGCAATGTCTTCTTTGTATAGGTTTGAGTCGTATGCGAGCTGAAGCATTTTCAAAACCGCAAGCCTGTCTTTGCCTGAGAAATTTATTACCGCAATTGAGCAATGGCATAAATCAAATTTTGTACAGAGATCTGGATATGAAATATATGTGGGAAGTATGCTGCATATAAAAATAAACATGGAAAGAAATATTCTCAATGTTGTAGCGGTCGAGTGTTCGTGGCTGTTATAGTATACCACTCAGTATTTCTCAAGGAAAGAAGCTGTGCAGAGTTGAATGTAAGAACTTTTCTAAACTTATATTATGTGTTGACTTTTGCTGTTGCTTTGCTTATAATATACTTTTGAGGGGGGTGGAATATATGCAAAAAAACAAGCAATACATAACAAACGGTCCGCTTTTAAAATCGATAATCAACTTTGCGCTGCCGATAATGTTTGCAACTGTGATTGCAAACCTTTTCCATTCCGCCGATATGATGATCCTGGGTAATATGGCTGATTTGACCGCTGTGGCTTCCGTGGGAGCAACCGGTAATATAATAGCCCTTGCAGTTACCTCATTCACCACCTTTTCCATCGGACCGACGATTCTTCTGTCGCGAGCAATCGGTGCTAATGAGCCGGGGCGCATAAAGCGTATCGTTGATACCTCTATGTATTTTTCGCTGGCGCTTGGTATTGCCGTTGCCATAGTTGGAAACATAATCTCCGTTCCGCTGCTCAGAGCGCTTAATGCGCCTCAGGATTGCTTCGACGGTGCGGTTACGTATCTTCGCATTTATATGTTGGGTGTACCGCCTATGCTGATATATAACTTTGGCAGTGCAGTCATCCGCGCGGAAGGAGATAGCCGCCGTCCGCTTATATACGTTATAATTTCCGGAATAGTAAACGTAACTCTTAACTATATTTTATGTCTTGTATTGACGAACAAGGTTGCTGCTGTTGCAATTTCGACGGCTGTATCTCAGGTCGTCGGTGCTGTTTTGGTTATGGTAAGACTTTTGACTAAAAACGGCGCTTGCCGTTTTACGCTGAAAAAGTTCTCGTTTTCATTTCGCGAGCTGGGGCAGCTTATGAGGTTTTCTGTTCCTCACGCAATTGCGTCGCTTATGTATCCTATTGCTAACCTTCAGATAACAGGTGCCATAAATTCCTACGGCTCTGCCTGCGTAGCCGGCTTCGCTGCAGCAGCGAACTTTGAAACTATTACAGCTTCAACATATTCTGCTTTTTCTTCCACTCTTATTCCGTTTATGAATCAGAATATGGGTGCGGGTAATACCGACCGCGTAAAACGCTCGATATATTATTGTATGGCTTTGTCGGTCGTGGGGGGCACCATAGGCTTGTTCGTGTATCTCTTTTGTCCCGAAACGGTTATGTCTTTGTACGTTCCGGGTGACATAGAAGCAATTGCATACGGAGTTAAGCGCATGCAATATATTCTGGCATTTCAGATGATCTCGGCGTGTAGTGCTGTTTTCGGAGCGGCAATTCAATCCTTCGGATATCCGACTCTCTCAAGCGTGAACTCAATAATATCCGTTTTGGGATTGAGAATTGTTTGGATGAATCTCATATATCCTATGTACACCAACATAGACGCGCTTCTTTTCTGCTTCACGTTCTCCTGGATACTCATTTTCTTAATTAATGCTCTATGCTTTACCGTGCTTTACGTTAAATTCGTCAAGAAAACGAGAAGAACAGATGCCGTGCTTATAAACTGAACTTATCCATAAAAAATGGGAAGCAGTCATATGCCTGCTTCCCATTTTTCAATTTTCGTATTATACTTTGCCGTTTGAGCCAAATAAAATCATTTTTTCCATTGTAGCCTTTTTCATCGCCTGCATTTTAAGCTCGCGGAGCGCGAGGTAGCTGTTGAAGCCCTTGGCTTTGCCGAGATTTTCAGCAATAGCAGCCTCACCGGCAGCGCAGAGGTCGGTAAAGATATTTACCTTCGCAATTCCGTGCTTGATAGTATTTTTAAAATCATCGTCGGAAAGGCCGGAACCTCCGTGAAGAACCAGGGGCGTGTCAATGTTTTCTCTGATTTTTTTAAGTCTTTCAATATCGAGCTTCGGACGGGTTTTGTACGCTCCGTGCGCCGTTCCTATCGCAACGGCGAGAGCATCGACACCGGTCGCCTCAACGAACTGCTTTGCTTCCTCGGGGGTAGTGTACATATCGCTTCCGTCACCTTCGTCATCAGTGCTTCCTACGTGGCCTATCTCACCTTCAATCGAAGCGCCGAAGGCGTGTGCGATTTTTGCCATTTCAGCTGTAGCGCGGAGGTTTTCGGCATGCTCATTCGCTGAGCCGTCGAACATGACACTGGTGAAGCCAAGCTTGAGCGCTTCAATGCAACGCTCAAACGTGAGTCCGTGGTCGTAATGAACCACGACCGGTACGGAGGCATTCTTTGCCATATGTACCATGGCAGGTGCGATAAGCTGAAGCTCTCCGTAAGGAAGAAGAACCTCTGCCGTTCCTATAATGACGGGAGAACGAAGCTCCTCGGCAGCGGATATAACCGCCTCAAGCATATCGGTATCGGTGGTGTTGAAAAGTCCTACGCCGTAGTGGTTTTTTACGGCGTCGTAAAGTACGTCGTTAAGATTAGCAAGCATTGTTTATATCTCCTTTATCAATCTTCAATTACGGTTTGTCTTACCAAACGCTTGTCGGTAAAAACGTCGGTTTCGTCGGTGCTGCGCGTGGAAAACTCGGATATTACAGCACCCTCATCGCCCGCCTGGAACCAGTGAAGCGTTTCGGGCATAATCGTATATTGCTCACCGGGATTTAGTAATATTTCATGGAATACGGTAACGTCGGTCTGAGGAACATATCCGTGAATATCCTCTCTTTTGCCTTCGCCTGCAACGTAAAGATAACACTTGCCAAAACGGCAGCGGAAGGTTTCCTCCTTGCCCTCTTTTCCGTTGGTTGGAATATGCATATGCTCGGGGCACGTCTGTCCCGGCAGAAGCACCATTTCCTTTGCGCAAACTCTCTCGGTGTTTATGTAGGTTATTATTTGGAGGCCGAGCGTGTCAAGCTTATCAAGTCCCCAGTCTGCTACCTCTACGCTTTTCTTTTCGGTATCACTAAGCACGATACCCGCCTTTTCATACATTTCAAGCGCAAGCTTCACCTGCGCCTCGTAGGTTGCTCTTTTCATATACTAAGTCTGCCTTTCTTTTCCGCATATGCGAGTATTTCGTTTCTGGGCTTCATGCCGTCCACAGCATTTGCTTCAAGAAGATTGCACGCCGCGGCGGCTGATGCAAATTCAAGCGTCTGACTGTCTGTATAATTGTTGTAAATTCCGTAAAGGCAAGCCGCGCAGAAAGCGTCACCCGCACCAACCGTGCCCTTGATATCCTCTCGCGAAATTTTGAGAGAGCCGACGCTTGTGAATTTGCCCTTCGCATCAAGCATGAAGCACGCCTCCTTGCAGTGCACGACAACCTTGTCCTTAACACCGGCTTCTATGCATTTGTGCATTGCAAGGCGAATGTTTTCGGTATCTATGCTGCCATCTTTGCGCCTTGGGCTGAGATTCCAAATTCCGCAGCATTCAATTTCGTTTATAATTACGTAATTGCAGTATTTCAGCACAGGAATTACTCTCTTTCCGTAATCACCCGAGCTGTCGCTGACAAGGTCAACAGATGTCTTGATTCCTCTTTTCTGAACCTTTTCGAGAAATCTCGCCATTGCCGTTCCGTATTGCTTATCCTCTTCATCGAATTTATCCAGCAGAAGAATATATCCTATGTGGAAAATATTACAGTTGAGTGATTTTACATCTATGTCAGCGGGGCAAAATTCCGCGTTTGCGCCTTTTTTGTGGAAGAAGGTACGTTCGCCTGATGGAACGCTCATAACGTCGGTGAAGCTCGTAGAGTTTTGCGAGGTGTAACACATTTTGCCTACGTTTATTCCGTATTTCTGAAGCGTCGATACTATGTATCTGCCGTTTTCATCGTTTCCGACCTTTCCGATGACGCTTATCGGTACGCGTTGGTCTATCTTTGCAAGATTTATCGCAGTGTTGGGCATACAGCCGCCAACTGCCTGACTGACCTCACTGATATTCACCAGCATTCCGACCTCGGGGTATATATCAATGTTCTTGACGATATCCACAAGCGTAGTTCCGGCAATAGTGATGCCTTTTTCCTCTCCCAGCATCAGACGGTCGATAGATACACCGAATAAGTCTGCCATAACCGGAAGAAGTGTTATATCAGGGTAGCCGTTTCCGCTTTCCCACTTGCTTACGGATTTGTTGCTTATCCCAAGCTTTTCTGCAAGAGTCGCCTGCGTCCATCCGTTCTGCTTTCTGAGCTTTGCTATAACGGCTCCGAGTGATTTGCTGTCCATACGCATGTCTCCTTTGGAGTTTTGTTGCTTTATACGCTGATTATATCATATTTCTCACTTGCTGAAAACCCACCAATAAGAGAATTCGCGGTAAATTTTACAGAATGCTTTCATATTGTCTACCGAAAGTAGATAAAATTGCGCTTTACTATCATTTGTACGGCTTTAAATTTTACTCCCGTATTGACAAAGATTAAATAGCGGTATATAATTTAGTCAATATGATACCGTCTGCCGACGAGGGCTGCACATCTGATATAAACCTGCCGCGACAGATACATTTTCTGCCGTCGCGCATATGCTCAAAACGCAGATATTGCAAGTGCGGCTTGACAAAATCAAGTGAAATATTCTTCCGTATTCTGATACAAGGTGCTAAAATGTAGTATATAACCGTCAAAGGTTGGAATGTGGCTTATTGGGAGGCAGATGCTGCTTCGGTGATTAACAGAACAGTGGTTGAACGCTGATTTTTATAAGCTCACGTTGCCTTATAAAGCAAGGAGGATTTTCTATGTCTGTTGGAGAAAACATTTATAGATTAAGAAAAGAGATGGGAATGTCGCAAGAAGAGCTTGCCGAAAGGCTCTTTGTCAGCAGACAAACAATTAGTCTTTGGGAAAAGGATCAGACTGTTCCCACAATTGACAACCTTATCCGTCTTAAAGAGGTGTTCAACGTTTCGGTCGATAAAATACTTAGCGACAGGGAAGAACGCGAGATGCATATAAATTCAAGGTCGCTTGATACGATATGCGCTGCTTTGGCATATGCTATGGGAATAAAGCCTCCTAAATATGCTGCACCTATGAATCCCGAGCTTGCAAACTACGTTGACAAGGCACTTGACGGTAAAAAGGCTGACCGTATAGTTATGTACAATCCCGATGCTATAGCGCAGTGGATATACGAAAAATATCCCGAATATCTCGCTGACGTCAAGTCGCGAACTGCGGTTGAAATATACCTAGGCACCGTTATGCCTTCCGTAACTCCGGTGTGCTTTGGAACAATGTATACCGGTGCTCAACCGTCGGTGCACGGTATACAAAAGTATGAGAAGCCGGTTATAGCGATCGAGAGCATTTTTGATTCGCTTATTGCAGCGGGCAAAAAGCCTGCAATCGTATCCTACGGAAATGCAAGCCTTAGCCGCATATTCCTTGAGAAAAATATGGACTATTATATTATGAAGGACATAGCGGGCACAAACGCAAAGGCAATGGAGCTCATACTTCGCGACGAGCACGATTTTATAGTTATATATAACGGTAACTTTGATTCTGTGATGCATAAAAACGGTCCCGAAAATCCAAGAACTCTGTCGGAGCTTCGTGCAAACGGACACGCTTTTTCAGTTATTTCTGAGCTTATAAAGAGCAACTGGAAGCATCATAACACCCTGCTCGGATTTGCAATGGACCACGGCTGTCATGAAATAGACGGTCCTTGCGGCTCGCACGGACTTGATATGCCCGAAGATTTGAATATTGTGCATATGTACAAGGCTTACGCAAAGGAGATTGACTGAGTTATGTTAGTATATGCAATAAGGCACGGTGAGAGCGAAAACAATCTCAAAGGGTTATGGACGGGGTGGTTTAACGCGCAACTTACCGATAAGGGCAGAGAAGACGCAAAACGCGCCGGAACCTTTCTTGCGGATCTGAATTTTGATAAAATCTATGCGAGTGATCTTGACAGAGCCAAGGAAACCGCACAGACGGCAATCCCCGGTTGTTCGTATGAGGTATCGGAGCTTTTAAGAGAGATTGACGTAGGAAATCTCGCGGCAAGACCGTTGTCCGTGTTGACTGATGAAGACAAAGTACGTATTGCAAGTGAGGGATACGGTTTCTTCGGCGGAGAGAGCAATGAGGCGTTCCGCGGCAGAATAAGAGAATTTATGGAAAAGCTTGAGGGGCTTGAGTGCGAGCGCGTAGCGATTTTTTCTCATGCCGGCTGGATTCGTTTTTTCCTTGATGAAATCGTGGGTCTTTATCTTCCGAGAAAGCATATTCTTTGCGGAAACTGCGCGATTGCCGTTTTTCAGTATGAAAAAGCTATATGGAGGCTTCATAGCTGGATAAATCTTGATTGACATGTCTTGACAGACATACTGTTTAGTGCTATAATTGGTGAGCAAAAAGACATAAGAGGTCAAGTATGAGCACGGAAATTTATATTATAAGGCACGGTGAATCAAAGGCAAATGAGCGCGACATGTTTCTCGGTCAGAAGAACATGGATTTGACCGCAAGAGGTGAAAGTCAGGCAAGAATTACCGCAGACTTTCTCCGCGGTATAGACGTTGACGCAATTTATTCAAGTGACCTCCTCAGAGCCTATTTTACCGCAAAAGCAACTGCGGATATTTTGGGTATTGATATTATTAAAAAAACGGGTATGCGCGAGATTGATGCAGGCGAGTGGGATTTTATGACCTTTGACGATATCGCTGTAAAGTATCCTGAAAGTTGGGAGTGCTGGACGAACGATTTCGGAAATGCTGTTTGTGACGGCGGTGAAAGCGTTGCGCACCTCAGAGAAAGAGTCGTCAATACCGTAACCGAGATTGCTAAGGAAAACGACGGCAAAACCGTATTCATTTTCACTCATGCAACACCGATAAGAGTGCTTGCGTCTTATTGTCTGGGTAAGAGCATAGATGAAATGAAGGAGGTTCCCTGGCCCTCAAACGCCTCAGTAAGCCACGTGAGTTGGGATGCAGAGCGTCTGTCGCTTGTCGAATACAGCAGGGACGATTTTATGGGAGAGTTAGCAACCAAGCTCCCCGACAACGTGTAGGGGCTTTCATATTTTTGCATAACCAAAAAAGACAGAAACGGTTGTCTCTGCCTTTTTCTATTTCCGTTCGCAACCGCTCGACGTAGGGAACTACGCCATCGGGGCGCGAGCGAAAATTTCTGCTAAAAATCCGTTCGCCCCGGCTTTCATATTTTTGCATAACCAAAAAGACAGAAACGGTTGTTTCTGCCTTTTTCTATTTCCGTTCGCTACCGCTCGGCGTAGAGTATTATTAATCAAATCTCAGTTTTGCCGAGCGCCTGAGCTCGCTTGGTGTCATAGAGCACAGCTTGGAGCAGACGAGGTTATAATTTCTTATGCTCTGAAATCCGCTTTCGTGCGCTATATCAGTTATCGGCATTGAGGTTTCGTAAAGCATCTGCTTAGCAAATTCAAAACGGTACCAGTTAAGCAAATCCTTGAAGGGTGTATTGATTTTCTGATTGAAAACTCTTGAGATGTGCTGATAGCTGTAACCGAGAGCCGAGGCGATATCCTGCAGGGTTATATTTTCGGTAAAGTGACATGATATATATTCAAGAATTGCAATGCTCAGATGCTCGTTTGCCTGTGCCGAAGATTGCACGAGCGGCACCGAAGAAAGAAATTCATTTAATACGCCGTACAGTGCCGACTTTATCGGCAGGGAATTGTCCGGAGGCGGCAGATTTATGTAATGATTCGGAAAGCCGAGGAGCATAATTTCTCTGAAATAATCCTCGATAAAAGGGCGGCAGCGAAAATTTGGATTTGCGCCTATGAGCCCCTCTGTCGCTTTTGCGAAGCTTTTTACGTAGCTCTCTGAAAAAACGCAGATATAAGCCTTTCCGTCGCCTATATGCCATGAGTGGATCTGATATGGAAAAATCAGAGCAAAGCTACCTTTGTCAAAGGTGTAATTCTTGCCGTTTATAGAACAGTCAAGATTACCCTCTGCAACGTAAATAAGCTCATAGCTTTTATGAAAATGCGAGAAAAAACTGCTGTTTTCGTATGTAACTGTATTGAAAATCATGTCACCTATCGAGTTATGAGTTTGGTGAAAGCTTTTCATAAATAGCTCTCCTTTCGCTTTCAAAAAGCAACAAATGCGTAATTCCTGCTATTATTATAGCATTTATTTCTTGCGAGGGCAATAGGTAAAATGATAAAATATAAAATAATGAGAGTATTTCGTCCGCAGGTTAACGACGGCATTTGTGTGGGCAGAATTCATATGGAGGCTTAAGATGAAAAAAGAGCTGTACGATTATTACGTTATTGAAAGAGCACACAGAGCGCTTCGCAAAAGAGCTGAGGATAATCTTGCTGAGGCTTATTCTGCGCAGGGGCTTTGCGACGAGGAGAGAGTGGTTCGCAGATTTGAGTATTTAATATCGCTTGAGACACCGCGCATTCACGAGTACGAAAAAATAGTTTTCTTGCGCAGCGTGTCGAATTTGCCTCCTATTTACACCGATGCAGAGTGGGCTGAAAAGAAGAAAAAGCACTACATACACGAGTTGGGCTTCGTATCAAATCTTTGCCCGGATTATGCGGGCGTTATCTCGGTCGGTCTTCTTGAAAAGAGGAAGTGCGCCGATGAGTACGGCAAGCGCATGATTGACGCCATTATTTCGCTCACGGACAGATACTGTGAGTGTGCAAAAAATGCCGGCAGAGAGGACGTAGCAGAAATTCTCAGCCGCGTACCCAGATATCCTGCACGGAATTTCCGCGAAGCGCTCCAGTTCTTCCGCATTCTCCATTTTGCGCTCTGGCTTGAGGGCGATTACCATAACACCGTCGGCAGATTTGATAAATATATGTATCCGTATTTCAAGGCGGATATGGATAAAGGCGTATATACTCGTGCCGAGGCACTTGAGCTGATAGAGGACTTCTTCCTCTCATTTAACAAGGACAGTGACCTTTACGTCGGTGTTCAGCAGGGTGATAACGGTCAGAGTATGGTTCTCGGAGGTATAGACGAAAACGGATACGAGGTGTTCAGCACACTTTCCGAGCTTTGCCTTGAGGCAAGCAGAAATCTTAAGGTAATAGACCCTAAGATTAATCTGCGCGTTTCAAAGAATACCCCTATATCCGTGTACGAAAAGGGAACCGAGCTTACTGCTGTCGGACTCGGATTTCCGCAGTATTCAAACGATGACGTAGTAATAGACGGGCTTGTCCGTCTGGGATATACCCCTGAGGATGCCGCAAACTACGTTGTGGCGGCGTGCTGGGAATTTATAACGTCGGGTAACGGCAATGATATTGCCAATATAGGTGCCGTCAATTTCCCCAAAATTGTTGATACGGTTATAAGAAAGCATGCAGGGAAATGCTCCTTTGACGAGCTTCTTCTGAGGGTAAGGGAGGAATGTCTTTCCGAATGCGAAAAAATAATCGAGCCGATAAAGGACGTATGGTTCATTCCCGCACCCTTTATGGAGCTTTTGCGTCATGAGAAAAAATATAACAATTTCGGTCTTCACGGTTGCGGTATAGCCTCTGCGGCAGATGCCTTGGCGGCGGTTGAAAAGTATATTTACATAGAAAAAAGTCTTGATGCCGACACGCTGATTTCTGCTCTTGATACCGATTTTGCTCAAAACCCCGAGCTTCTTCATAAGCTCAGATACGAAGCTCCTAAAATGGGCGCGGACTCACCGAGAGCAGATGAGCTTTGCGGTGTTCTGCTTGATGCGTTCGCAGATGCCTTGGACGGTAAGAAAAACTGCCTTGGCGGTATATGGCGTGCCGGTACAGGTACGGCTATGTACTATCTGTGGCAGGCTGCGGAAATAGGAGCAACCGCCGACGGAAGACGCAAAGGCGAGCCTTTCGGAACCAATTTCTCCCCTAATCTTTTCACCAAGATATCAGGACCCGTGTCGGATATTATATCCTTTACGGCAAATGACCTCACGAGAAATATAAACGGAGGACCGCTCACTCTTGAGCTTGCATCATCGGTATTCTCCGATAGCGAAAGTGTCGGCAAGGTTGCCGCTTTGATAAAATTCTTCATAGAACGAGGCGGCCACCAGCTCCAGCTCAATGCCGTTAATGAAAATACGTTACGCGCGGCTCAGAAAAACCCGGATGCATACCGTCAGCTCATAGTTCGTATATGGGGCTGGAGTGCGTATTTCGTAGAGCTCGACGAGGAATACCAGAATCACGTATTGTCAAGGCAGATTTACAGCGTTTAACCCTGATGCGTGTCGAATTTTGCGTTGGAACGCCGAAAAGGAGGACGAATGAGAGGTACCGTTTTTGATATAAAGGAATTTGCTATTCACGACGGTGGCGGAATAAGGACGACGGTGTTCCTCAAGGGTTGTCCGTTAAGATGCGCATGGTGTCACAATCCCGAGGGTCTGTCACGACTTGCCGAGCTTTTCGTAAAGCACAAAAGATGCCGAGAGTGCGGTCTGTGCCGTAAAGGGTGCTCGCATCCCGAATGCCAAGCCTTCGGGCGTTGCCTTCATATATGCCCGGAGGATGCGCTCAGCGTAGCCGGCAGGGAATATGAGGCAGCAGAGCTTGCCGAAAAGCTCCTCAGAGACAGAGCACTTTTCGAAAGTACAGGCGGCGGTGTTACTCTTTCCGGAGGGGAACCTCTTATGCAGAGTGAATTTTGCACCGAGCTTATATCGGAACTCGGTGGAAAAGTTCATATTGCGATTGAAACCTCGGGCTTTGCAACCGAAGAGGTGTTTTGCAGGGTTGCTTCGGCTTGCGATTTTGTGTTTATGGATATAAAGCTTATGGATTCGGAGCTGCATAAAAAATACACCGGTGTGGATAATGCCGCGATTTTGAAAAATGCCGAAATTCTTAAATCAAGCGGTATTCCGCACAGATTCAGAACTCCGCTTATTCCGGGGATAACCGATACCGCCGAAAATCTGCGCGCAATAGAAAAATTCACAGCCGGAAGTCCTTGGGAAAAGCTCCCGTATAACGCTCTTGCTCCCGCAAAATACGCGAATGTGGGCAGAATCTACCCGCTCGATATAAAAGTGGATTGATTTACGCAAGAATATAAAAAACGCTAAATTCCGTGTCGGATGAGGCGTTTTTTCTTACGCTTATTGACAAATCTTGTCACTGTCAGTATAATTATTATATATAAGCGCGCGATGATATCATTCGTTTCGAAGGGATTTGCCGTATGAGCAATTTATCAAGTATTGATAAGAATTTTACAGTCACAACGAAAATTGATAAGCCTGATATAGTATGGTATGACGCTGCCGAGGCGCCAATTGACGTTTACGGGGCATATGGGCGGAATCCTTATACCAGAATGCCCACTGATATTGCTGAAAAAACCAGCGAGGGCGTGGCTCTTCTTAATCTTTACACAGCGGGTGTACGTGCTCGCTTTAGATGCGATTCCCCCTATATTGCCATTCACGTTAAATGGAAGAAGATGGAGCATTCTCCTCATATGACCGACCTGAATCAAGCAGGCTTTGATCTTTACGCTGTGACCGACGATGGTGAATATAAATTTATAAAACCGTTTTTTACACCGTGGAATCACTCAAACGCTACCGACGGCTATGAGTCGTTGCTTGAAGTTGATGCTCAAATGTGCGACTATGTCATCAATTTCCCGTGCTACAACGACGTGGATAGAGTGTTCATCGGTGTCAGCGCAGACGCACACTTTGAGAAGGCAAGAAAATATCGCGATATTCCGCCGATAGTTTACTACGGATCATCTATAACTCAGGGTGGTTGCGCATCTCGCCCGGGAAATATATATCAGAATTTTCTTGTAAGATGGCTTGACGTTGATTATGTAAACCTCGGATTTTCCGGCAACGGAAAGGGAGAGCAGATAATGTGCGATTACCTCGCGTCCTTGCCTATGTCGGTGTTCGTGTCGGATTACGACCATAATGCTCCATCGCCTGAGCATCTTGAAAAAACTCATTACAATCTGTATAAAACAATACGTAAGGCATACCCCGATATTCCGTACGTTATGATTTCCAAGCCTGATTACAAAAGCTGGGTTGAGAACGACGTAAAACGCAAGAAAATCATCACCGAGAGCTATGGAAGGGCTATTGCCGAGGGTGATAAAAATGTATACTTTATAGACGGAGAGACATTCTTTGGAGATTTCGAAAGATGGGCGCACACAGTTGACGGATGCCACCCGAATGACCTCGGATTTTATAAAATGGCGTGCGGAATGTACCCCGTGCTCAAGAAAATTATTGAAGAGCGGTATGGAAAGGAATAAGTGGAATGTTTGATATATCAAAGGTTGATAAAAATTTTGACGTACCGACTACAATAAAAAAGACCGACGTTATTTGGTACGACGCGGCGAATGAGCCGTTTGAGATATACGGCGCCTGCTCGAAAAATCCGTACAGAAGAGTACCCGACGACATTGCAGAAACCGTCAATCCCGGCGTTGCAGTAAACAGCCGTTATACAGCAGGCGTAAGGGCACGCTTCAGATGTAATTCGCCCTATATTGCCATTAACGTTGAGTGGGAGAGAAGACAGTCATTCTCGCATATGTCGAGTCTCGGAAGCTCGGGTTTCGACCTTTATACCGTTGATGAAAACGGTGTGCACAGCTTTGTTAAGCCGTTTTGTCCTCCTATGAGTTTTCAGCTCGCTAAGGACGGATACCAGACCTTTATAAATACCCCAAAAATGATGACCGATTACGTTATCAATTTCCCGAGCTACAACGACGTTCGCAGACTCTATATAGGCGTTGCCGAGGGAACCGAGTTTGAAGCGGCGGGTAAATACCGCGATATCAAGCCTATCGTATACTACGGCTCCTCGATAACCCAGGGCGGATGTTCATCGCGCCCCGGCACGACCTATCAGAATATGCTTATAAGATGGCTCAACGTAGATTATGTAAATCTCGGATTTTCCGGAAGCGGAAGAGGCGAAAGCACCATTGCCGAGTATATGGCGTCACTTGATATGTCGGTGTTCGTGTCGGATTATGACCATAATTCCACTGCAGACGAGCTTGAAAAAAATCATTACGCCCTTTATAGAACTATAAGAGAAAAGCATCCCGAGGCTCCTTACGTTATGATAACAAGACCCGATTATAACGAGGACAACCGCGAGGACGTTTCACGCAGGCAAACCGTGATAGCAAGCTATGAAAGAGCTTTGGCAGAGGGGGACAGCAACGTCTATTTCATAGACGGAGCCGAGTTCTTTGCCGAGGGAGAAAAGTGGGAATACACGGTTGACCGTTTGCACCCCAACGATTTCGGATTTTATAGAATGGCAGAGAAAATATACCCGGTTCTCAGAAAAATCCTCGGATAAAATCTATGCCTTCGCAAGCGCGGATTTTCATCCATATCACTTACGTCATACTTTTTGAAGCAATACAATAAGATGAAAGGAAAATACTATGAAAAACTTCTTCGGTGAATTTAAAAAATTTATAACACGCGGTAACGTAGTAGATATGTCCGTCGGTGTTATCGTTGGAGGTGCCTTTACTGCTATTGTAAACGGACTCTCGAACTTTGTTCTTAAACCCCTCATTAACGCGCTTCTGGCTATTCTTTTTGGGGCAAACTCGCTCTCTGAGCTTCACACCTATCTGAAAACTGTATACGTTCTTGATGCTAACGGAAAAGAAACTGCGGAAATAGACCTCGTCAATTCCATTTACATAGATTGGGGTTCGTTTATAAACGCAATTATCAACTTCTTCCTCACCGCCCTCGTGCTGTTTACTATTGTAAAAATATTCAATAAGGTAAGAGAGCAGCAGAATCAATTCTTCGGTGAGCTGTTTGGCGGCAAAGTGAGCAAGGTTGACAGGAAAGCAATGAAAGCAGAGGGCTTCAATCCCAAGAACGAAGAGTCTGTAAAAGCATACTTCGAGCTCAAGGCTAAGCGTGAGGCAGAGGCTAAGGCGGCAGCAGAGGAAGCAGCTGTAGCAGCAAGACTTGCAAATCCCACGACTGAAGATCTTCTTAAGGAAATCCGCGATCTCCTTAAAGCAGATAAGTAATTATTAAGGCAAAAGACTAAAAGATAAAGAGGTATTCAGTATGTCATGCGAAAGGTTGATGTCGCAAATCGACAGTCTTAACGATAAATATATAGACATATGGCGCAAAATTTGCGATATCGAAAGTCCAACCGCCTATAAGGAGGGGGTTGATAGATGCGGTGAATTTATAATAAAGCTCGCACAAGAGCACGGCTGGGAAATAGAAGTTCACGAGGAAAAGGTATCGGGTAACGCTATTTGTATAACGATGAATCCCGACGCCAAGGGTGCGCCCGTTGTCTTCTCAGGACATATTGATACAGTTCATCCTTTGGGTTCATTCGGAATTCCACCGACAAAGAGTGATTCAGAAAAAATTTACGGCCCCGGTGTCATTGACTGCAAGGGCGGAGTGGTTGCTTCTCTCATGGCTATGGAAGCGCTGGAGCGTGTCGGATTTGACGCCAGACCCGTCAAGCTTATAATTCAGTCCGATGAAGAAATGGGCAGCCGCACGAGCGAGCTCAGAACTGTGAAATTCATGTGCGAGAAAGCAAAGGGGGCGGTTGCGTTTTTCAATACCGAGGGTATGAAGGCAGGAGTCGCAACTCTTCAGAGAAAGGGCATCTTTACCTTTGCATTTACCGTAACCGGAGTCGAGGCGCACGCCTCGGAATGTGCTTCGCTCGGCGCCAACGCCATAGCGGAGGCGGCACATAAGATAACCGAAATAGAAAAGCTCAAGGACGCTTGCGGTATAACTGCCTCCGTCAATCTCATATCGGGCGGAACGGCAAAGAATACCGTTGCCGGATCCTGCAAATTCACGGTCGACGTAAGATACGTAACCTCTGAGCAGATGGAGTGGGTACAGAAGAAAATGCGCGAAATAGCTGTTACTGTATACGTTGACGCCTGCAAGACGGAGGTAGAAATAGCTACTTCGAGAATTGCAATGGAGCGCACGGAAAGAAATCTTGATTTTCTTCGAAGAATGAACGAAATATTCTCGGAGTGCGGTCTAACGGAGCTTAAAGAAAACGCAGGAAAGGGCGGCTCAGACGCGGCTTACATAACTGCAGCAGGCATCCCGTGTGTTGATTCTGTCGGTGTCAGGGGCGGATATATCCATTCTCCTCTTGAATACGCATACCTTTCTTCGCTTGCAGAATCGGCAAAGAGAATGGCTGTCGTTGCTTATAAAATTTAGAATCTTGTGAGTTCGGATTGTTCCGTTAATGCCGTTCGGGCCGGAGAACGATAACCGAATAAAAAGGTGAGGCCGGATTAATTCCACGCCTCACCTTTTTATGAAGGATTTTACAGTCTGAAATATCAGGTCGTATAGTTATCGAAATAACCCTGAACGAGAACGACGGGAGTACCCTTGTCACCCGAGCCGGAGGTAAGGTCGCAAAGAGAACCTATAAGGTCGGTAAGCTGGCGGGGAGTGGTTCCCTGAGATGCCATGTTGCCGACAAGATTGTCGCCCTTTGCCTTGATGCTCTCGGAAATTGCTTTCTTGAGCGCCTCTCCGCTGAGGTCTTTATAGTCGTTGTCTGCAAGATA
This sequence comes from Eubacteriales bacterium, assembly GCA_045588085.1. Taxonomy (GTDB): domain Bacteria; phylum Bacillota; class Clostridia; order Oscillospirales; family CAG-272; genus UBA1740. The sequence continues at coordinate 19,221 of JAZNDN010000029.1, read as the reverse complement.
CTTGAGCTTAAGCTCGTTGGGGGTTCCGACAAGACCGTCGGTGAATGCAGGGGACACTACGGGGTCTGCAAGCTCCCAGATTTTTCCCTGAGGATCCTTGAAAGCACCGTCACCGTAAACCATAACCTCAACGTGCTTTCCGGTAGCGTCAAGAATCTGCTTCTGAATGTCAAGCACAAGGTCGCGACATTCGTTGGGGAAAAGCTTAATTTTATCCTCGGTGGACTTGTTAGAACCGAGAAGACCGTATTTTGCGTTGTATCCCGAGCCGTTTATCGAAGCATTTAGAATCTCGTCAAGGCTGATGACGCACTTTGCGCCTGCTGCGAGAAGTATACGCTTGGTACGCGCACGTGTATGAATATCGCAGTTAAGAACGTGGTCTGTATAGGAGAGAATTGACACGGGTCTGTTCGCAAAAACAATCTCAACGTCGCAGCCCTCCTCTTTGATGAGGTCGCCGTAGTACTGAACGTAGTCAACTCCGGTGAACTCGTGCTTGTTCTCACCGAAGAGCTCTCTGTATCTTTCAAGAGAAAGAACGTCGCTGTAAGGATTGATGCCTGCCGCGTCAATTTTGTCAAGGCTAACGAGCTCGTTACCTACCTCGTCCGAGGGGTAGGAGAGCATAAGAACTATTTTCTTCGCACCTCTTGCAATGCCTCTGAGGCATATTGCGAAGCGGTTTCTTGAAAGTATGGGGAAAATTACGCCGATTGTGCCGCCGCCGAGCTTTGTCTTAACGTCAGCTGCAATATCGTCAACCGATGCGTAGTTGCCCTGTGCTCTTGCGACGATAGATTCGGTTATAGAGATGACGTCTCTGTCGCGAAGCTCAAAGCCCTCGTATTCTGCGGCTTCAAGCACGCTTGTAGTAACTATTTTTGCAAGGTCATCTCCCTCGCGTATTATAGGGCAACGAATGCCTCTCGATACCGTACCAACTCTGCGTTCTCTGGTTTCCATTAATTTGTTTTCCTTTCGGGAATTTAATTTTTTAAAGCCGCCCATAACTATTGCGGCAGACGTCTACCGATTGAACGGTAATCTCATTGAGTAAATGCTGTATTACTCCCACTCAATAGTGCCGACTGGCTTCGGAGTAAGGTCGTAAAGAACTCTGTTAATACCGGTAACCTCTTCGGTTATACGTGCGGTAATCTTGTGAAGTACAGAGTAGGGGATTTCTTCGATTGACGCGGTCATAGCATCCTTGGTATTGACCGCGCGGATTATTGCGGGCCAGCCTTCATAGCGGCTCTCGTCCTTAACACCCACGCTCTTTATATCGGGAATTACTATGAAATACTGCCAAACCTTTTCGCCAAGTCCGGAAAGTGCAAATTCCTCTCTGAGAATCGCATCTGCCTCGCGGAGCGCTGCAAGTCTGTCGCGGGTGATTGCGCCAAGGCAACGAACACCAAGTCCGGGACCGGGGAAGGGCTGACGGTAAACCATATCGTGAGGAAGTCCAAGCGCCTCACCGACAACGCGTACCTCGTCCTTGTAAAGAAGCTTAAGAGGCTCAACGAGCTCAAACTTGAGGTCCTCGGGAAGACCTCCGACGTTGTGGTGGGACTTGACTGCCTTTTTGCCCTCTGCCTGCTTGATGCTCTCAAGAATATCGGGGTAAATGGTTCCCTGAGCAAGATAGGAAATGCCCTCAAGACCTCTCGCCTCGTCAGCGAAAACGTTTATAAATTCAGCACCGATTATCTTGCGCTTTCTCTCGGGGTCGCTGACTCCCGCAAGGAGATTGAGGAATCTGTCGGTAGCGTCAACGTATATGAGGTTGACGTCCATTTTGTTCTTGAAAATTTCAACCACGTTCTCGGATTCATTTTTGCGCATGAGTCCGTGATTGACGTGAACGCAGTAAAGCTGCTTGCCGATAGCCTTTGAAAGCAAAGCGGCAACTACTGAGGAGTCAACTCCTCCGGAAAGCGCGAGAAGAACCTTCTTGGCACCAACCTGTTCGCGAACGAGCCTAACCTGTTCATCTATGAATGCGTTGGCAAGAGCTACTGTCGTGATTCTTTTCATTGTCTGGGGACGAATGTTATTTTCCATATGCGCTCCTTAAAGATAAATTGTAGGATTAATAGGTCGCAATCAGTCGCTGATAGCAACACTCCGAAGGTAACCTATAATATGAGTACACTATATTATAATACATTTTATTGACTAATTCAACACTTTTTTTATCTAAAATATCAATTCTTAGAGAAAAAATGAGAGAAAGTAGAGTTTCTATTTTGTAGCATTTGCCAAAAATTTGAAGGATATTAAAAAAATGTAAAAAAAATATTGTAAAATTAAATTACCTGTGATACAATAAATATAATACGCGCAAGGAGGACACCTTTACAATCTGTTCTGCCTTGCGCATTTTTGCCAAATAGCCGCCGCTTTCGCAAATTCTTGCACTGTAATATCAAATTTAAAAAAATTAGACATTTTCTAAAAAATCTATTGACAAATGATTTTATTGCTGCTATAATTATTTTAGACAAAGTCCAAAAAAACAAAACTTTATCTAAAAAAATGAGGAGGCTGTAATGACAAGACAACGGGCAGTGCTTATTGAAATTTTCCGTTCTGACGAATGCATTGGCAGGCATAGGACAGCCGACGAAATTCTTTTACTTGCGAAGGAAAGATTTCCTGGTATTTCAAGAGCGACGGTTTATAATAATCTGAAATCAATGGAAGAAGAAGGGCTTATCAGAAGAATAAGCGGCGAGGGCGGTGCAGATATGTATGACGCGAGCTATGAGCTGCACGCGCATCTGATATGCCGCAGATGCGGCTCGGTAAAGGATATCAGCACTCCGCATATGCTGGATGAGCTTTCAACCCTTTGCGGTGAGGCACTTGATGCATACGAGCTCAAGTTAAGATATCTTTGCAATGAATGCCGGTTAGCAAAATGACAAAAATAAAACAACTATACAAAGGAGAAAACAAATGGCACTCGAACTTAAAGGAACTAAAACAGAGAAAAATCTTATGGAGGCTTTCGCAGGCGAATCCCCGGCCAGAAACAAGTACACCTATTTCGCATCGGTAGCAAAGAAAGAGGGCTACGAGCAGATAGCAGCTATTTTCCAGGAAACTGCAGACAACGAGAAGGAGCACGCTAAGCTTTGGTTCAAGGCTCTCGGCGGACTTGGCGATACTGCAGGTAACCTTGTAGCAGCGGCAGAAGGTGAGAACTACGAGTGGACCGATATGTACGACCGCTTTGCTAAAGAGGCTGAGGAGGAAGGCTTCAAGGCTCTTGCTGTTCAGTTCAGAATGGTTGCGGCTATTGAGAAGGCACACGAGCAGAGATATCGCAAGCTTCTTTCCAACGTAGAGCTTCAGCAGGTATTCGAGAAGAGCGAAATGACTATGTGGGAGTGCCGTAACTGCGGTCACCTCGTAGTAGGTAAGAAGGCTCCCGGCGTATGCCCTGTTTGCGCTCATCCTCAGGCATATTTCGAGGTTCGCAAGGAAAACTATTAATTCAGATAAGTCTTTGAAATAATTAAGGGACTGTCAGATTTAGGCATAGGCAAGAGGTATTGTGAGAAAAACACAGTACCTCTTTTGTTTTAAGTGTGAGTTTGTTTAATTTAAGGTCAAAAACCTACGGTTTCCCTTTGTTTTATTGTTTTTTATTCTATTTCCGTTTCCTCCCTCCGACGTATGTATATACGCCTCACGCTCGCAGAACGAAAATTTCTGCTCTAAATCCGTTCGCCCAAGGTTCTGTTCTCATTAAGAATTAGCTAAATCTGTATTTCTTGCTGTATTTTTTAGTTTTTGCATTGATTTTATTGAATTCTTAATTAGACAGACCCCCTCACCGTGCGTTACTTTTTAAAATGTCCTTGCCAAACTGCGCGAGGCGTGGTAAAATATAGATAAGTCAAAACGAAAGAGGCTTTGAACTTTATGAAAATTCTTGTGGCAGATGACGAAATAGAGATAAGAAAGGTGTTAAGGCTCCTGCTGGAAGCAGAGGGATACGAGGTGCTTGAAGCAACCGACGGAAACGATGCCGTAAATGCTGTTGTGAGCAACCGCGATATCGACCTTTGCATAATGGACATAATGATGCCGGGGCTTTCGGGAATAGAGGCAACCGAGGCAATTCGCCGTTTTTGCACCGTACCCGTGCTGTTTCTTACCGCAAAATCGCTGACCGACGATAAGGTTGAGGCGTATAACAGCGGAGGAGATGATTTCGTGGTCAAGCCGTTCGTTCCAAGAGAGCTTCTTATGAAAGTAGATGCGCTTACCAGACGCTATAACATTTATTCCGCAAAGGGCGACGGCGCAGATGAGATAATAAAGCTCAAGGGCGGTATTATAGTAAATGTTTCGGCACGCAGAGTAGAAAAGCTCGGCAGAGTGCTTGACGTGCGCGATAAGGAGCTTGACGTGCTGATATATCTTGCTAAGAATCGCGGCAAAACTATAAGTGCTGATGAGCTTTACAGCGCGGTATGGGGAGAGATTCCGCTCTCAACCTCCAGCAATACCGTAACCGTGCATATATTGAATCTTCGGCGCAAGCTCGGTGATGAGCAATCACTGCAAAAGCAAATAAGAACCGTATGGGGAAGGGGCTATCAGATTGATTAAACGAATAAAGACCTGGTTTTCGAAAATTGTATATTCTCTGAGAACCAAAATGCTCTTTTTCATACTTGTCGGAGCCGTAGCGTCGATAGGTATATATATATCGGTTCGCTTCGTGATAAACTCGGTAATAGACAATCACTATAATACCGAGCAAAATCGCATAACCCGTCAGAATGAGTATATTGATGAGCTGCGAAGCTATATAGACGAAAACGGACTATCCTCAACCGATACGGTTAAGCTTGCTGAATGGGTAAAGGAAAACAGATACGTATACCTTCTTATATACAAGGACGACGAGCTTTTCTTTTCCGAGGGCGGTCTTAATTCGCAGATGCCGATAACGCCTCCCTTTACCGCGATAGGAGGTATAACAGTCAACTATCCGAAGGACGAGGAGCTTATGGAATACGCCAGCAACAGCCACCTTTATCCTCTTGAAATGGCTGACGGTCCGATTTTGGCGGCATTCGCGGACTTTTCGGAATATCTTTATTATGATATAGCCAACATAGTGAGTCTTGTTTGTGCTTTCGTATTCCTCGCGGTTGTAATGATGGTGTATTTCAGCGACCTGACAAACAGGATTTCCAATCTCGGTGATAACGTAATCAAGGTTTCCGACGGTGACATGAATCACAGAATAATCGCGGAGGGCAAGGATGAGCTTGCAACGCTTTCGAGCAACGTTGACAGAATGCGCCTTTCCATACTGGAAAACCTTGAAAAAGAGAGAGAGGCAAGAGATGCAAACAGTGCACTGATAACCTCTATGTCTCACGATATAAGAACTCCGCTTACGGTTCTTCTGGGATACATAGATATTATGAAGATGCATACCGAGGATTCGGAAATGCAGAGCTATCTTAAGGCTTCCGAGACAACGGCTCTAAGACTCAAAAATCTTTCCGACGATATGTTCAGCTACTTTTTGGTATTTGGCACCGACGAGATAGAGGCGGAGCTTTCGGAATACGATGCAAAAACCCTCGTTGAGCAGATGATAGTAGAGCATACCCTGCTTCTCAGCGAGCGCGGATACATCATAGACGTCAGAGCAGATGCCGAAAAAATCCGCGAGCTCAGAGTCGTAACCGATGCACCCAAGACTATGCGTATTATTGATAACATCTTTTCAAATATAACGAAATATGCGGATTCCGAAAAGCCGATAATTGTAGAAATGACGGTGAAATCGGAGGGCGAGCCGTTCTGTGCGCGTGAGCTTCTTTATCTTTCGTTCAGCAATGCCGTAGGAAAAAGTTCTGCTGCGGAAAGCAACAGAATAGGGCTTAAGACCTGCAAAAAGCTTGCAGAGGCAATGAAATTGCAATTTAATTACCGCGAAAATGCCGGTAGCTTCACGGTGGAGCTGGGATTGCCGATTGCGGATTCCGAGCCGAAGATTGAAGCAGAGGAGGCTGAAGGTTGTGATAAGCTTTAAAAAAATAGACGAGCTGCGTTCTGCACTTGGTGCAGACTCTGACACCGCCACAACCCAAGCCCTCGGCCATTATGCCGACCTATCAGATTCCGAGGAAATAGGCGATTCCGAAATACTTGCGGCAATTTCGCACGGGTGCCTGGTATTTGCCGTTTTTGATGATGATTTTCCCACGCTGTTCTTCTACCCTGTATCCCTCGGAGAAAATCACAATGAGAACGGTGCACTAGCCGAAATAACCGAGCTTTGCGCGAGCCTTGGCGTCAGAGAGAGAATAACCGACGTACCGTATGATAAGCTTGCCTCGGTTGTACGGGAGGCGGCTCATGCGGAGGTTGAGTATATAGGCGACGGAGCTTATCTTGTCAGCTTGATTTCCGAATGTGCTCTGCTGGACTACACTCCGGAGATAATGCAGGACGACGTATACCTCGGTGAGCCGGATATGACCTTCGCCGAGCAGTATCGCTCATTGATACTTGATGAGGATACGAATCGTTACACGGGCTATGACCTGCGGCGCGAGATGACCGACGCGCATGCTGAATATTTCGTACAAGAGGCGAGGGAAGAGATGCATCGCGGTGCGGCAATGACGCTGTTTGCTACGGTTCTTTCGAACGAGGGAAAAAATCTTTTTATAGGCGAATGCTGTCTGTATAATTTCGATTGCCGAGGCTGCGCTGAGGTGTCGGTACGCTTGCTCCCGGAATACCGCGGAAGAGGGTACGGCGTCAAGCTTCTGGCTGCCGTCATAAAGGCGGGGGAGGCAATAGGCCTCAGGCGTGTATATACAAGGGTTTTCAAAGATAATATTCCGTCGGTAAAAATGACCGAAAAGCTCATGACAGCTTCCTCTGAAGACGAGGAAATTATCACATTTTTTACCCAAATTCAATAAATTCGCTAATACAAATAAAAAAGCAGGAGCTCTCGGTTTGCGCTCCTGCTTTTTTATTTGTATTAGCATTAATCAACGTCTTTATTTTCAAGGGCTGCAAGTCCGACTCGGAATGCCTTGGCGGCAACCAGACGGTCCTCCTCGTCCTCGCTCTCAAGCATAGGTAAGAGATTGCGGAAAAGCTCGCCCTTGACGCTCATGTCGCGCCTGAAGCTTTCGGTTTTGTAAAGCGGAAGAGTTTTGTCTATAAGGTCAAAGGAGTAAAGTCCGAATGCCTCAATGTCAAAATTCTCGGGTACGATAAATCTTGGCTCAACGTATCCTGTCAGCTCAACGCGCAGAGCTGTTTCAATTCCGTATTTTTTCTCGCTGATAAGGCGGCTTATGCGGTTTATTATCTCGTTATATGCATCAACTCCGGTTATATCGATAACCTCTGTGTAGAAGCGCAGATGGCCAAACGTCAATTTTCTTACGTCGAGAGCCATGCCATCCTTTTTGTCCTCTATTACTATAAGATTCGCACCGCCCATACCCGTGTCGCTAAATCCTGTGCATTCAAGCGAGCCGCAATAGCTGTAAAACGACGTTCCTACACGCTCTATGTCGCTTGCCTCGTGGCGCGAGCCGAATGCATAGAAATCGGCACCGAATCTCTTGAGGTCCTCAGAGCTTACGGGGCAGCTATCGGAATCCAGGCGTCCGTCAAGGTCGGCATATCCGGCAACGATATTTATTCTCGAAATATCGTCTGCACGCCTTTCGTAAAGAGGATTTTCGCAAAGAGCTTCGTTCATGAATGCCCAGCCGTAAACGGTTACGTTAAGCTCGTCGAAATCAACTCTGGTAAGAGTGCTCTCGTTCATAACGAAGCAGTTTTCAGGAAGACGTCCCGAGGTGTAAATCGGATTACCTTCGTAGTGGTCGCATTTTCCGGGAGTTATAACGAATTTTGCGTCGGGGCAGTTTCTGAATTCTCTTATAAGTATTTCTGCGGTCGCATTGGTAGCGTATTCGGTATCGAAAACGTCTCCGCACATAAGCACGATATCGACGCCTCTGTCCCTGACGTACTGCATCATTCTTGAGAATGACTTTCTCAAGTCGCGGCGGCGCTCCTCACTTTTTTCTGCGGAAAGCCCGGTGTACGGCGTATCAAGATGAATATCGCTGCACTGCAAAAACTTTATATTCTTTTTTTCAATGGAATTGCTCATATGCCCTCCGATAAGCTCCGTAATCCGCAGGGCGAGTGCCTTGCACGCCCGCGTATTACTAAGTTACATAATTATACAAATTAAGTATAACACCAAAAATGGATTTTTGCAACAATTTTTTAAAAAAAGAGCCAAAATCTCTTGAAAGCTTCCAAAATGTATGCTACAATATAGTAAATAATTTGTGGCAGAAATTTTCCGTTGGGTTGCCGCGCAATTTTTGGGAGGGACGTCTGTTATGCTTAGTCTTGCAGTAAGGAATACAGGAAAGCTGATAAGAGAAAAGTCAAAGAGCGAGAACATTAGGCTTGGAAGACTTTTCACCAAAAAAAATACAGCAAGGCTCATGGCATCGCTTGTTGAGCTTGATTCGGAGAAAACCGCATACACGGTTCTTGACCCGGGAGCCGGAACCGGTATTTTGTCTGCGGCTATCGTAGAACATATATGCAAAAACGCTCCGGGATGTCAGCAGATATTTCTTACCTGCTACGAAAGCAATCCGCTCTTTATTCCCATGCTTGAGGATAACCTGGAAAGAATACGCAAAAAGTGCCGCCATGATTATGACGTCCGTCTTTTCGTAACGGTTTATGAGGAGAATTATCCGGTTGACGTAAAAAATCACTATACCGTCGCGTTTTTCGATACGGTGGAGGATAAATTCGATATAATTATATGTAATCCTCCGCAGGAGCTCGTTGATAAAAATTCTCCTGAGGCGCTTGCCGTCGGAGGAATATCGATGCTTAAGGTATCCTTATCATATCTTTTTGCAAAGGTTGCGGCAGCTCATCTTGAGCCCGGCGGACAGCTCGTTATAATGCTTCCGACAAGCTTCGCAAGTGCAAGAAGCCTCACAGGTATTCGCTCCGAGCTTTCGGACAAGCTCGCGGTAAATAAGCTTCATCTTTTTGTAGGAAAGCTTAAAAATGCCAAGCGCGCCGTTCCGTTGCGTAAGAATTTCATAATAGCTTATAAGAACTGCGAGAAGCCGGAGCAGGTGAAAATCAGCACCTCTCAGGAAAATGCAGATGCCGATATGGTGACGGTCCTTGCAGACCTTCCTTACTATTTCGTGGTAAATGCCGAGGACGGAAGCTTGACTCTGCCAAAAAATCACGAAGAAACGAAGATTGTAAAATACATAAGCGCATTTCCCGAAACGCTGAGCTCGATAGGACTTAAAATTCACACGGGTCTTGTCGTTGACTCGAAATGCAAGAATATAATATACGATGAAGAGGTACCCGGATCAATTCCGCTTATTCGTTTGGGTGCTATGAGAAATTCCGGAATAGTCTTTCCCGCAAAGGACGTGCGCGGTCAGTATCTTATGCCGGTTTCGACGGCTCTGTTCCAGAAAAACAAGAACCTCATTATAGTTAAGCGTGTTCCTGCAAAGTCTGATGCAAGATTTTTGAATTGCGCTCTCTATTTCGCAGGTCAGCGCCCTAAAAACCAGTATATCTCAACCCACAATAAGCTCAATTATATCGATACCAAGGACCCCAAGGAAGAGATATCGGCAAGGTTTGCATTCGGCCTTTTTGCGCTGTTCAATTCAACTATTTACGATAGATTTCTCTCTATCATCTCAAAATCAAAGCAGATAAATGCAAAGGAGCTTCGCGAGCTTCCTCTGCCTCCGAAAAATCTTATCGAAAATATTGGAATGCGTCTTATGGCAGGCCGTGACGTTTCTGTTGCCGCCTGTGACGGCATAGTAAATCCAACGCTTCATATAACAACCGTTAAAAAATAAATCACCGTAATAAAAACGGGCAATACAGATTTCACCCTTCTCTGCATAGGTGAAGGCTAATCTGTATTGCCCGTTTTTTTGTTTTAGCAATTAAATACCGGATTGGAAAGAGACTTTAATTGTCTCTAAGCTTGAATTCGCGAGTGGCTCCGCCGCACTCTGTAACAGCAACGGTGAGCTCACCGCAGCAGTATTTTGCATCGACGCTCTCAATTACACCTTCTCCTTCACGATATGCCTCTATTACGTTAATGTAAATTGGAGATTTTTCGCACGTGCGCTCAATTATGAAGGAAGCATCGGTTGACGGAGGGCTTGCATGACCTTTCGCGAAAATCAACTCCTTTCCGTCCGCAAAGACGTGTACGTCGAGTTTGATTCCGTCGCCGCAGTCGTGCGAAATCTTAGTGAAGCCCTGTGCCGTGTATAACTTTGCATCGCGCAGGAGACTTTGTGCTCCATCTTGCGCAACCGCTGATATCTCATGCGCTCCCTCGGGAATGTCAATGCAACCGATGGTATGCCAGGTCCATTCCTTACGGTAGGTGTTGTCGGAATTTACGTTGAATACGTCAATGAAATATTTATCCTGCCAGATAATTCTTCTGCGCATCGAAACGCCTCGGTAAGCCTCGTCATCCCAAGCCTTAATAGTAAAGGAATCGGGCATTTTGTAGCCCTCGGGAGAGTTCGTTTTTGCATCCAGGATATAGCCACCATCAATGATGGAAATGTCATCAATGGCAATCTCGCAGGGAACCATATTTTTTCCGTTTATGCAAACCGTGTTATGAGTTGCGGTGTTTTTGTAATATGAATAATGGAGAGGAACTCCGTATTGAACGGTTCCAAAATCGGCACAAATCGGCTTTCCAAAAGCATCGAAACTCACCGAAAGTCTGTCGTAATGGTCGTGCTCTCCGCCGTAGGGCGTGGCCTTGAGGACGAGATATCTTTCGTCATGGCCGTGAAGAATAGCGAGCCCTGAGCTTTCTTCGGAAAGATAATTTTCCGTGGTCTCGCCGGCGGGAGTTTGCGGTAAGGTTTCTGTACCGCACATAAGGCCTAAGAGCGTATCAAAACGCGGCGCACAGTCACCCTTGCCGGCTAGATTTTTATAAATGGGAATTAAAAATTTTTCCTCACCGTACAGAGAATAAGCATGCTCGTACAAATCCGCTTTTTGAGAAAGCTTATATATCCCCGTAGTATCGTTGAGGGGCGGGAGGCTATCTCCGTCACTGGTGATATTAAAGGGGAAAAGAAGCATTTTGCGGATAAGCTCCTTATAGTGAGGAAATTTCATGAGCGAATACTCGGTATGTTTTGCTACTCTTTCATATGCGAAAAGCATATCCAGAACATAGAAATGATACGTGGTTGAGCCTTCGAACCAAAAACCGTCGGAAAGAAGCGAGTTATCAAGCTGATATTTGATTCCGTACTTGCCGTTCACGGCAAATTCGCAGAAATCGCGCCTGCCGAGAACAAGTCCCACCGAGCCTACTGTACGGCATATGGCAATCTCGTGGTTGTGAAGCTGTGGGGTGAAGTTCTTCATTATGAGCTCTGTTTCGGGAATGAAAAAGTCATTCTCAATGGTTGAGCGCTCGGATTCGGTGAAGGTGTCCTTCGTAAGAGCGTATGCCGTTATAAAATCAAAGACCTGATTTGAGTCGCACAGAACCTGAGAGTTAAGCCTGCCCTGCTTGTTGTATGGGATATCTCCGTGTTCCTCGTAATTTGGGAAGTTTTTGGCGTATCCAAGGAGAATCGCCTTAACCGTGTCGAGAAATTCTGCCTTTTCTGTTGCCGCATAGGCAATGGCAAGGGTAGCGGCAGCTGCAGAGTTGCGGTAATTGTTGCTCGTCCACCAGCCTCCCTCGTAAGGCTCTCCGTGATACACCTCGTTGTCAATAGGACAAACAAAATTCTTTGAGTCACGAGGGTTGAAAATAAATTTAACCCCATGCTTAGGACAGTTGTAATAATGCCCCCATGTTGAATACGCCTTGTCGGGAATGGTAAGGCATTCTCTGAGCTCTGCCGTATCCCTGTCAATTTTATCGAAAATTTCAGGATATCTTTTTGCCCTGTCGCGAAGCGTTGCAAGATCGCGGTCGTTGAAAATGGACATTTTTCCTCCTTGCCCGCCGATGCGGCAGGCGATATATACAATTTTGCCGAAACCTTAATATTTTGTGTCAAGGCTTCGGCAGTCAGGGGCTCTGCCAAAATCTCGAAGATTACTCCTTGATGGCAAGACCCATAGGTGAAAGTGATTGTATTATTCCGTCCGTGATGGGAGAGAGCTCCTGCTTCGTCAGCGTACGCTCGTAGGATACGAAATAGAAGCGAAGCGTGAGTGCATACGAACCGTCCTGCTCGTATATATCCTTGACGACAACGTCGGAGAGAATTTCACCGGCGCTGGCACTCGAAGCTGCCTTAACCGCATCAAAATCAACGGCTGAGATATCTGCGTTGAAGGTCAGGTCTATCTCTATTGCGGGGAATTTTGAGGGGAGTTTGTAGGAAATCTTCTCAGCGCAAGCCTTGCTGAATCTTTCCGTGTCAATTTCAAAGAAAGCACAGCTGCCCTTTTTGTCAAGCTTAGCCATAACGGTGGGATGAGGTACCGAAAGGAAGCCTATGCATTCACCGTCAACCGAGATTTCGAAGAAGTTTTTGGGGTGCTCGAATCCGAATTTTGCCTCGGCTGAAACGAACGAGGGAGCTTTGTGAAGGATATCGCGCAGGATTTCCTTAATGCAAGCGGCAGACTGCATAAACAGCTCCTCCTCAGACGCGGTTTTCGAAAAGATTACCGCACCGAGCTTTGTTCTCTCGTCGCACAGTCCGTCGGCGCGAAGACCGTCAACCGTGTGTCCTATTTCGAAAATTCCGAAGCTTTCCGAATAGCTTTTGTTATTCTTAACGAAGGACAGAAGCGTCGGTATCATAGAAATTCTCAGATACTGATGGTCGGGAGTCTGAGCGTTTATAATTCTGACGTTCTCAGGCGTTTTTATTCCTAATTCTGCATTCTGAGCGGTATCGCTCCAAATGTAAGAATGAACTTCGTGCATGCGGTAACTCTTTACGAGAATATCCTTCATTCTGTCCTCGTAGGTCTTCTTTGCTTCAAGGCGTACCGAGCGAATGGGGCTGACGGATGTACATACCTCAAAGTTGTCATAGCCGTATATACGCGAGATTTCCTCTATTATATCAGCCTTTATGGTAACGTCCTTGGTTGCACGCCAGGAGGGAACGGTAACCGAATAGCTATCGCCGCAAACCTTAACGCCGAAGCCGAGTCCGCAGAGCGTCTTGACTATGGTTTGTGCGGGAATATCTATACCCGTGTATCTGTCTATATAAGACTTGTCAAAGTCGAGAGTGATGGTCGGATAGGGGTTCGGATAACTGTCGGTGAAGGAGGATATAACCTTAACGCCGCTGTCGCAATCAAACAGAAGCGCAAGAACTCTCTCGGTTGCGAGCTTGCAAAGCTCAGGGTCGAGCATCTTCTCGTATCTCATAGAAGCGTCGGTACGCAGACCCAAGCGAGTCGTGGTTTTTCTTACCGAAACTCCGTCAAAGGTTGCACTTTCAAGGAGCAGAGAGGTCGTGCCGTCCTCAATCTTAGAAGCATCACCTCCCATAACGCCGGCAATCGCCACAGGAACATTTCCCGAGGTAATCATAAGCATCTTGTCATCGATATCTCTTTCGATACCGTCAAGGGTTGTGAACTTGAAGCCTTCGGAGAAGGTCTTAACCTCAATTTTGTCAACTTTTGCATTGTCGAATGCGTGCATCGGCTGACCGAGCTCCATCATAACGTAATTGGTAAGGTCTGCAAGGAAATTGATAGCGCGCGAGCCGCAGTAGAAGAGCCTTATTCTCATATTAACAGGGCTCACCTTTCGGGTGACGTTCTCCACCTTCATAGCGGTATATCTGAGCGTCAGGTCGGTTGCTTTAACGTCAATCTCAACCGCAGGAAGTGAGTTGTAAGCAGAGACGTCGCAGCACTTGGGCGCCTTCAGCTCTCTGCCGGTAATCGTAGCGAATTCGCGTGCAATTCCGTAATGACCCCAAAGGTCAGGTCTGTTGGTAAGGGATTTGTTGTCAACCTCGAATATAATGTCGTCAATATCGTAGAGGGCCTTTATATCGGTGCCGAGAGGTACGTCCTCGAATATCTCCATTATTCCGGAATGGTCGTCACTTATTCCGAGCTCAGCCTCGGAGCAGCACATACCGTGTGACTCAAAGCCCGCAACGGTCGCCGTCGTAATCTTAAGACCGGAAACCGAGCCACCCTCGGTAGCAAGAGCAACCTTCATTCCCTCGCGCACGTTGGGCGCGCCGCAAACAACGTCGATTATTCCGCGCTCGGCACCTGCATCGACCTTGAGAAGATGAAGCTTCTTGGAGTTGGGGTGTTTTTCTACCGATAGGATTTTTGCAACGACGACACCATAGGTGTCCTCGCCCTTGATTATTATTTCTTCAACCTCGGCTGTTGAGAGGGTGAAGCTCTGTATAAGTGCCTTTTTGTCAAGTCCGGAGAAATCAACGAAATCTCCGATCCAGTTCATTGATAAATACATACTGTGCCTCCCTCCCTCAGATATCCTCAAACTGCGAGAGAACCTCAAGGTCTCCGCTGTTGAAATCTCTTATGTCCTTAACGCCGTATTTCATCATTGCAAGTCTTGTAAGACCAAGACCGAACGCAAATCCGGAATAACGCTCTGTATCAATACCGCCCTCCTTGAGCACGTTGGGGTGAATCATTCCGCAAGGGCAAAGCTCAAGCCAGCCGGAATTTTTGCAGGAGGGGCAACCGTCTCCGTCACAGATAAGGCAGCTTATATCAAGCTCAAATCCGGGCTCGACAAACGGGAAGAATCCGGGACGAAGTCTTACCTTTATATCTCTTTTGAAGACCTCGGAAAGCATAGTCTTCATAAAATAAATGAGATTCGATATCGAAATATTCTCGTCAATCATCATACCTTCCATTTGGAAGAACGTGTTTTCGTGGCAGGCATCAATGGACTCGTTTCTGAAGCATCTGCCGGGGAAGATTGCACGCAGAGGCGCTCCGTATTTCTTCATTATGGCATTCTGAGCCGCCGACGTATGTGTCTTAAGAAGCTGACCGTTTTCAAGATAATAAGTATCCTGCATATCGCGCGCAGGGTGATGCTTGGGTATGTTAAGTGCCTCAAAGCAATGATAATCGTCAACTATCTCGTCATAATTCTCAATGGTGAAGCCCATGGCGCGAAAGACGTCCTCAACCTCGCGTGTAGCAAGGGTTATGGGGTGATACGAGCCGGACTCGCGACGGAAATTCAGCGAGGGATTGTACTTTTTCGCATTTCTTACGGCAGCCTCAACCTTTGCCGCCTTGAGAGCCTCGGAGGCGTCGGTGAGCTTCTTTTCGACGTCAACCTTAAAGCTGTTTATAAGCTGACCTGCGGTGCGCTTGTCCGCTGCATCGCGAAGCCCCTGCATAAGAGCGGCAACTGCTCCCTTTTTGCCGAGGAAGCTGATTCTCAGAGCTTCAAGCTCCTCCTCGCTTTTAGCATTCCCGAGAGCCGCGTCAAAGTCGCGGGAAAGCTCTTCAATTCTTTCCTTCATATCGTAATTCCTTTCAAAAGCGCTTCGCAACGCACGCGAGCGCACAAATATACTCAATAATTATATAACAAAGCTACGCCTTTTGTCAATAACAGAGCGCGGAAAACTTTTCCTCGCCCCAAATCAGTCCTTAAGCCTCTTGATATATTCCGCAACCGAGGCAGGTAACGTGTCAGTAAGCGCCTTTCCTTCTGCGATTTTTTCTCTCGCAAGGGTGGAGCTCAGTGAAATGTATTCGACAGATGCCGGCAGAAGCTCAGTTTCGTATCCGCCGTGTTCAAGATTCCAGCGCGCCTGAATTTTCTCGTATTCGAGGTCGGTTTCGTTTCGGTAGCCCTTAACGATTTTCTCTATTCCGTGCTCCCTCATGTAATCAATTACAAATCCGGTGGAATAGCTGACAAGCACGTTTGAGAGCTCGTCGGTCGCAAGAGCAAGCATTCTCACTCGGTCCTCAAGGGAGAACGTGTACTGCTTTTTAGGGTTTATGAAAACGACAGCGTAGACCTCGTCGTACTTTTCCGCGGCGCGCCTGATTATATCCAGGTGTCCGAGGGTAACCGGGTCGTAGCTTCCGGGTACTATAGCTGCGCTCATTCTTCATCACCTCTGAAAAGCAAAATGTTGACGAAGGTCTTCTTGCCGTAATGAGTGGATTTGAGCACCTCAAATCCGTCCAGACTATCGGGGGTAATAGCTTCCTCTCCGCTCTCAAGGACAATTATTGCACCTCTTGCAAGAAGGTCGTATTCTTTGAGCCTGTACGCTGCATCCCGGGCGCATTCGAGCGAATACGGCGGGTCTATGAAAATCAGGTCGAATTTGACGCGCCCCGACGCCTTGCGAATATAATTTTTCCAGTCGCTTGCTAAATAACGGCATTCGTCAAATACACCAAGCCTCTTCGCGTTTTCCTTGACTATATCCAAAGCATCACGAGAGAGGTCTATGAACGTGACCTCGACAGCACCTCTTGAAAGAGCCTCAAGTCCCATCTGACCGGAGCCGGCAAAAAGGTCGAGAACCCGCCTTCCCTCGACGTCAAACTGGATAGAGGAAAAGATTGCCTGCTTTATTCTCTCGGAGGTAGGTCTTGTCGCCTCGCCCTCAAGGGTTTTTATAAGCTTACCTTTGTATTTTCCTGTCGTAATTCTTAACACGTGTAGCCTCCTCGCTTATTTCTTACGGTAGTATTCGTATATTAGCTTCGCGTCTTTTTCGGATATGCCTTTGATTTTTGAAAGCTCGTCCTCCGATGCTGCTCTTATTTGAGAAAGCGTCATAGCTGAAAGCAGCAGCTTCGCTTTTTTGGGTCCGATGCCGCTAATCTTTTCAAGGCTTGAACGAACCATGCTTTTGCGTTTTGCGGAAGAGGTGTTCTTAAATGCGAATCGGTGAGCCTCCTCCTGCAAATTGTAAACAAAAGCGTACACGTTCGTTTCGTGCGCAATGGAAATTTCACGTTCACCGTCGGTTATGGCGCGGGTTTTGTGAAAATCATCTTTAACCATACCGAAAAGGGCTATTTCCGTATCGGCTTGCTCAACAATCGGGCGTGCCGCATTTACGTGAGCCTGACCTCCGTCAAGAAGTATGAGGTCGGGGCGTGCCCCGAGGGAGCTGTCGCTTTCGCCGATATGCGAAAGCCTTCTGGCTATAACCTCTCTCATTGAGGCGTAATCGTCCCTGTGGCTCAGCGTGCCGATTTTAAAGCTTCTGTAATCGCTTTTCTTAAGGCGTCCGTTTTGCCATACAACCATTGAAGCGGTTATATGCTCGTCCCCGATATTCGATATGTCATACGCCTCGACTCTGGAGGGCGTTTTGGGTAAGCCGAGCAGTACGGCGAGTCTTGCCAGACTCTTGTTTTCTCTCTCTCCCTCAAGCCTGTATTGTCTTGCCGCTTCCTCAGCGTTCTTTCTTGCCAGCTCGCAAAGCGCACGTCCGTCGCCTCGCTCGGCATGCCTTACCGTGACACGTTTGCCTGCAAGATAGGACAGATAGTCGCAAAGAAGCGACACGTCGTCATTCTCCAGCTCAAAGTCTAAAAGAACCTCACGGGGTATACAGCCCGCGCTTTCATAGTAATCTGCAATGAGCGTCACAGCATCCGACGGCGAGGTAAGCTCACACAGGGAAAGTATAAATTCGGTTTTGTTTATAAGCGCACCGCCTCTTACCGAAAGAGTAGCAAGAGCACCTTCGGTTTCGGAGGTGTGTATAGCGAAAACGTCTCGGTTGATTTTCTCGTCGGAAACAACCTTCTGTTTCTCCGATAATTTCTTAAGCGACGCTATACTGTCTCTTATTGCCGCTGCCTTTTCGAATTTTTCTTCCTCGGCAGATGAAAGCATTTCACGCTCAAGAGCTTCGACCGTAGGTCTTATGTCTCCGTCAAGCACCTTTTCCGCCATCTTGACGAGAGCTCGGTAATCCTCGGAATTCACTCCTCCCGCGCAGACAGCTATGCATGTGCCCATATCCTTGTATAAGCAAGGGCGTTCCTTTTTTATGTCCTTGGGGAACGAGCGCTTGCAGGTAGGTAATGAAAAGGTTTTCATAACCGTTTCAAGTGCGCCGTACGCCGCCGCGGTGCTTTGGTAAGGTCCGAAATAGCGTGCTTTGTCGCTCTTTCTCTCACGGGTAACAAAAAGCCTCGGAAATTCACCGTCGGTTATTTTGATATACGGATATGATTTTGCATCCTTAAGCTTTATATTGTATTTAGGAGAATGCTTCTTTATAAGGACGTTTTCAAGCGTAAGAGCCTCAATTTCGGTTTTGCAAAGAATATAGTCAAAATCCTTGACAAGACTAACCATTCTCATAGTTTTTACAGACGTATGAGTTCCGGTAAAGTAGCTGGAAACGCGATTTTTGAGTTTTTTCGATTTTCCGACGTATATAATATTGCCGTCTGCACCCTTCATGATATAAACACCCGGTTGCTCGGGCAGGGAGCCGGCCTTGTTTCTCAGATATTCAAGTCGCGTCATGAAAACATCCTCCTTTCCGAATATTTTGCTCTCGGAAGAAATGCTGTAATTTTCCAAGAAAAAACGGCAGTCCCATCTGTGACTGCCTTTTTCAATATGTAGCGCTTAACCCTCTAAACCGCTGTCTATAAGCTCGCACAGACCCGAGATAGCCTCTTCCTCATCCGCACCGTCTGCAATAAGGGTTATAGCAGTACCCTTGCAGATGCCGAGCGAAAGAACACCGAGCAGGCTTTTAGCGTTTACACGGCAATCGTCCTTTTCAACCCATATAGAGCTTTTGTAGGTGCTTGCCTTTCTGATGAACAATGAAGCGGGGCCTGCGTGAAGACCAACGCCGTTCTTCAGTGTTACGTTACGAGTAATCATACCATTTACTCTCCTATTTCTGCTTTGTTACAAGTATAACAAATAAAAAGTTAAAAATCAATACCTTTGTTTAAAAAAATATTTAAAAACGCCCTTTTAAATTAAAAAATGGCTCAAAGTGCTTCAATATGCAAAAAATGAACAGAATTTGCATAAAGCCACCCCCCGCAGAAATTTGTCTTACGACTAGGCAAGAGGGAGTAATCCGAACTCGTTTTAGGGATGCTGATTTTAGA
>JAZNDN010000028.1:0-16245 GCA_045588085.1 Eubacteriales bacterium | reverse complement strand
ACAGAGAGGGTCTTTACCCATTAGCCGATTTTTCCGCAGGGGAGGCCGGCGCGGTTATTGATATGATAGACTCATTTGCAGAGCGTTGCTTTGCCGAGTGCGGCTCAAGAATATTCTTTGCCGCAGACGAGCTTTATCTCAAGGCGGGAAGACCTATTCCGAACGATGAGTATTACGAGGATTATCCTCAGATTGAGAACGGCGTCGGAATGCTTCGCTCCTTTGCCGAGGAGTATGAAGAGGCGATAGAGGACCTGGCTGACGTAGCTGCTGAGGATATTGAGCCGAGATGCGTATCGGTTGTGACGGGAGCCGCCTCCTATCCGTTCCTCGTTCAATACAGCGAAAATCTTATGCAAATGTTCCCGAATTTGAGAATAAATGTTTACAAAATTATCAACAATTTCTTCGGTGAAAGCATCACCGTGTCCGGACTTTTGACCGGAGCTGATATACTTTCTCAGCTTAAGGACAAGCCGCTCGGCGAGGAGCTGTTTGTACCCGAGAGCTGTATTCGACCCGATGAGGACGATTTTCTCTGCGGTATGACGAGGGGAGAGCTTGAGGATAAGCTCGGAGTAAAGGTAAGCCTTTGCGAGAATGACGGATACGAATTTGTAAGAAATATGCTGGGTGCCGAATAATTCCGGCAAAGCAAGAAAACGCCGGTGGAAAAAGTTCGACCGACAGATTGCCGCCTGTGGCAAGAGCCCTCCTGAGAGGCTTTTAATTCTCGGAAATCTGAAAAGGAGTTGATTTTTATGCCGAAGCCGATAGTTGCAATAGTTGGAAGACCTAACGTTGGCAAAAGCACGCTTTTTAACAAGCTCATAGGAGAGCGCCGCTCAATAGTTGAGGATACGCCGGGTGTAACACGTGACCGTATTTACGCTGACGCTGAGTGGAACGATAAGAAATTTATCCTCATAGATACGGGCGGTATAGAGCCCAAGAGCGAGGATACTATATTGAAGCAGATGCGTATTCAGGCGGAAATCGCGGTTGCGACGGCTGACGTTATCGTGTTTATGACCGACGTCAGAGCAGGGCTTCTTGCAGACGACAAGGATATTGCGGTGATGCTCAAAAAATCAATGAAGCCTGTAATTCTGTGTGTCAATAAGATAGACAGAGTCGGTGAGATACCCTATGAGTATTACGAGTTCTTCGAGCTTGGATTTGAGCGCGACCCTATCGTGCTTTCCTCGCTTCACGGCACCGGCACGGGCGATTTGCTTGACGCTATCGTTGAATCCTGCGATTTTGACCAGAGCGACGCGGACAGCGACGGAGTTATAAACGTAGCCGTTATAGGAAAGCCCAATGCGGGAAAATCCTCGATTATTAACCGTATGTGCGGTGAGGAGCGAATGATAGTTTCCGATATTGCCGGTACGACCAGAGATGCGGTAGATACCCTTGTTGAAAACAAGTTCGGAAAGTATAATTTCATAGATACCGCAGGTATCAGACGCAAGGCAAAGGTTGAGGACAGAATAGAGAAATTCAGCGTTCTGCGTGCAAATATGGCGGTGGAGCGTGCAAACGTATGCCTGCTCATGATAGACGCTCAGGACGGAATAACCGAACAGGATGAGAAGATAGCCGGAATTGCGCACGAGGCAGGTAAGGCTTGCATAATCGTAGTAAATAAGTGGGACGCGGTCGAGAAGGACAACGGAACCACCAAGGCGTTCACCGACAAAATAAGAATAGCGCTCGGTTATATGCCGTACGCTCCGATAATCTTCGTTTCCGCTATGACGGGACAGAGGGTTATGAATATTTATCAAATGATAAACGACGTCTACGAGGAGTCCTGCAAGCGTATCAGCACCGGTATGCTCAACGACGTTCTCAACGACGCTATGACGAGAGTTCAGCCACCCTCCGACAAGGGTAAGCGTCTGAAAATTTACTATATGACGCAGACGTCGGTTTGCCCTCCGACCTTCGTTATATTCTGCAACAGCGAGGAGCTTTTCCATTTCTCATATCAGAGGTATATAGAGAACTGCATCAGAAATACGTTCGGATTTGACGGAACTCCCATAAAAATCGTCATACGCCAGAAGGGTGACAAAGAGGACGGCTGATAGCAAATTTCGGTAACCCCCGGGTTTTACAGGAGGTAAAAGATGTTTATAGATAATATAAAGGTATATTTTAAGGCGGGTGACGGCGGAAACGGAGCCGTAACCTTTCACAGAGAAAAATACGTAAATGCAGGCGGTCCCGACGGCGGTGACGGAGGAAGAGGCGGAAATATCGTTCTTCGCGTTGACGAGGGGGCAAACACCTTGCTTGCATTCCGTTATAAAAGAAAATTCACAGCCGAAAACGGTGAGAACGGCAAAGGCGGCAAGAAGCACGGAAAAACAGGTGCCGACGTCATAGTTCCGGTTCCCAGAGGAACGCTTGTCAAGGACGTTTCAACGGGTAAAATAATTTTCGATATGGCATCGGCTGACGAGTACGTAATCTGCCGCGGCGGCAGAGGCGGCTGGGGTAACAGGCATTTCGCAACTCCCACGAGGCAGATTCCGAGATTTGCAAAATCCGGTACCAAGGGCGAGGAGCGCGAGGTTATACTTGAGCTCAAGATGCTTGCCGAGGTCGGACTCGTAGGCTTCCCCAACGTAGGAAAGTCTTCGATTTTGTCAAGAATTTCCTCCGCCAAGCCCAAAATAGCGAATTATCATTTCACAACTCTTTCGCCGAATCTCGGCGTGGTTTCGCAGGGGGAGGGAAAGGGCTTCCTTGCCGCTGATATTCCGGGACTTATAGAGGGCGCGTCGGAGGGGCTCGGCCTCGGTCATGCATTCCTTCGCCACGTTGATAGATGCAGGCTTCTTCTTCACGTAGTGGATATTTCTGCGGCTGACGGACGCGAGCCGCTTGACGATATGCTTAAAATAGATGCCGAGCTTAAAAATTATTCCGAGGAGCTTTCGGGACGTCCGCAGATAATAGTTGCTAACAAGATAGACTCCGCAGAGCTTGATTCCGATTCTTCCCGCGCGTTTGTCAATGAATGTAGGCGTCTTGGCAGAGAAATCGTTTTCGTTTCTGCTGTAACAGGCGAGGGACTCGACGAATTGGTAAGGCTTACTGCCGAGAAGCTTGCCGAGCTTCCTCCCATAACGGTATATGAGCCGGAATTTTCGCCTATGGATGAAACCTTTGACGAGGCTCAGATAAGAGAGACCTACGTCAGACGGGAGGGCAAAAGATACGTGGTTGAGGGGCAGTGGCTCTTTAACTTTATGTCAAATATCAATTTCTCGGATTATGAGTCGCTTAATTTCTTCCAGCGCGTTCTCATCAAGAACGGTGTAATCGACAAGCTTCGCGAGGCGGGCGTCGAGGAGGGTGACACGGTAAGTATATACGATTTCGAGTTTGATTTCGTATATTGATAAAAAAGACCGAGGCGAGAGCTGCACCTCGGAAAAGGAGAGAAGTATGTTTTCGGAGCTTGCAAGAAAATGCCGCACGGCGCGTTATTTCGAGAGGGAGGCGGTGCCGACTCGCGAGCAGCTGCTCGGTTTTGTTGACCTCGCCAGAATTTCCGGCTGCGCGGCAAATCTGCAGAGAATACGCTATGCTGTAATCGAGGGGGAGAGTGCGGAAAAAATGTACTCGTACGTGACTCTCGGCGGATATTTCGCGCCGGAAGACAGACCCACCGAGGCTGATGCGGCACCTGCATATATCGTTCTCTTTACCCCTGAGGACAAGAGTGATTTGAATTTGTTTATCGACGTGGGAATAAGCGCACAGGTTATAATGCTTGCCGCGGCGGACGTCGGTTATTCCGGCTGTATGATAAGAAGCTTCAATGCGGAGGGGGTACGCTCGCTCGCGTCACTTGCAGGATACGTGCCCTCGCTTGTCATAGCTATCGGAAAAAGCCGTGAGATTGCCGTTATTCGCGAGGCTTCTGAGGGCGAAAGTCTTAAATACTACAAGGAAAACGGAAATCACGTAGTTCCAAAGCTCTCGCTTGAGAGCGTTCTGATAAAATAAATTCAGAGTATACCGAACGCTTGATTTATACCCATTGAGATGAGGCGCGCCGAGGTTTCGACTATTCCGTCAATCTCTCTTGGGGAGACGAACATACCCTCGCACTCCCTGCGCCTCAAGCTCGCCCGCAGACGTTCGCGCCTTTCGGGTGGCTCTTCTCCCAAAATAAAAAGCTCTGCACTTATAACGGTAGGGACGCCTATGGCAATTACTGGAATGCCTAGGCTTTTTTCATTTATTGCGCGCCTGTGATTTCCGACTCCCGAGCCCGGGAATATTCCGGTATCGCTTATTTGTACCGTTCTTCCAAGTCTCATGGGGGAGCGCGAGGCAAGCGCGTCTATGGCAAAGACTATATCCGGCTCTATTCTGTCGCAGATGCCGATTATAGCGTCTGTTGCCTCCATACCGCTTTTTGCGGTAACTCCGGGCGATATGACCGCAATTTCCGAGCATTCAAGCTCGCGAAACATTCCGTTGTCAAAATTTTTTACGTGCATAGTTGCGTTGACAAGCTCTGCCGTTCTCGGCCCAACCGAATCAGGCGTAAGCCTCTCGTTTCCGAGACCCACAACCAAAATCCTTTTCGGCTCCGTCAGAATTCTGTCGCACAAAACGCACAGTTCCTTGGCAATCTCCTCGGCTCCGTCCTCGAGCATTCCGTCGTCCAGAGTGTCGAGGCGGGGGAGGGTAAGAGTATCGTAAATGCCGCACGGACGCCCGATGCTTTTTGCTCCCGTCTCGGAGAAAATGCGGATTTTTTCCCAAACGAAATCCCCAACGCTTTCCTTTCTGAAATCAACTCCGTCAAGCCCCGTGTCAACTTTTCCTCTCTCACAGGCAAGGTCTGAGCAGTATTCCATGCCCTCGCTGCCGCCAGAATAGATATAGTTCATGCTATTTACCTCCAACCTTCCACGTGATTGTTGCCAAGTTGGCATGGAAATATTCATTTGTGAAAATATTACAATAATTACAATTGTTTTTTATGCAAATAAACGAAAATCTTTTATAATAGATTATCTTATTGAAAAAAATGGGCGTTTGTGGTAGAATGATAAAGTAAAAGCAAAAAAAGTTCCTCGGAGGATTGTGATGAAAAGAATTATTTGCTTGATCCTTACGCTCGCTCTGCTTGCCGGAAGCGTTGCAATATTTGCTTCCTGCGGTGCACCGAAGGATGCAGGCGCCGAAATCGCTGTATATCTCGGCGAAGACGTTTACGATTTCGACCCTACCGCGTATTATACCGACAGCAATGCGGAGCAGGTTATGTCTTTGCTCTACGAGCCGCTGTTCACCCTTGATGATGACGGTGACTTCAAATACGCTGCGGCTTCTGATTATTCGGTAGATAAAAGTGAGAGAAAGATTGTTATAAAGCTGCGCGAGTCCTATTGGTCTAACGGCAGCCGAGTAGTTGCGACTGACTTTATATATGCATGGCGCAGCGTTCTTCTCGAGCCTAACAATGCAAATCCCGCGGCAGCTCTTCTCTACGATATAGAGAACGCCAAGGAAATAAAGCTTGGAGAGAAATCTCCTTACGAGCTTGGCGTTAGCCAGGGTAAGTCCGACGAGATTATTATTACGTACCGTGAGGGCGCGGACTACGAGCAGCTTCTTAAGAATCTTGCATCTGTGGCAACCTCACCTCTTTGCGAGGCGGTTATCAACCAGTACAACGAGGGTTATTGGTCTAAGCTTATCAATACCGTCGTAACCAACGGTCCTTTCAAGGTTGAGGATATAGATTCCGGAAGCTTCAAGCTTAAGCGTAACGAGGGCTATCATCAGCCTACTGACGTCAAGGACCCAACCAAGCAGGTAACACCCAACAGACTTGTTAAGTTCTACGACAAGGACAGTGAGGGCTTTGCAATTTCCTACGCTGACCTTGAGAGCAAGGCGGTCTTCTATATCGGTGACGCTTCGCTTGCAGACAGAAAGGCTAACAAGGCAAACGCTATCGTTTCCGATGACCTTTCCACCTATACTTACGTATTCAATACCGAAAATCCGCTCTTTGCAAACGCTAAGGTAAGAAAGGCGCTCTCTATTGCTATCGACCGTGAGGCAATAGTTGAAGCTGTTACCTTTGGTAAGGCGGCAACCGGATTCCTTCCCGACAGCGTTGTCGATAACGCTACCGGCAAGGCATTCAGAGGCAATGCGCTTATAAGTGCTAACGCAAAGCTTAAGGAAGCACAGGAGCTTCTTGAGGACGTAGATTTTACAGGTATCAGCAAGTCCTTCACCCTTTCGGTAAAGGATAGCGAGGATGAGCTTGCAATAGCAAATCTCGTTGCTGCTTCCTGGAAACAGCTTGGCTTCAACGTAACTGTCAAGGCTCTTGGCGCGGTTAAGACGAATATTACGGATTATGAAAATACAAGCGTTAGCTTCAGTGATTCCAAGGTTCAGACCACCGTTATTAAGGCAGCTCGCGGTGAGCGTAACTTTGACGTAATCGGTATTGACTGGCAGATGTATTCCAAGGATGCATTCGTTGCACTTGCAGCATTTGCTTCGGATTTCAACGGCTCGGGACGTGATTTCGTAAACAAGACGAATCTTCTCAGCTTTGGAGGTTGGAGTGACGAGGAGTACGACGAGCTCATAAACGATGCGTTCGTTGCATCTTCCGCTGCTGCAAGAAGTGAAGCGTTGCACGAAGCAGAGCAGATTCTCGTTGAGTCTGCATGCGTGGTTCCGATTATTTATAATCAGACCTTTGCTTTCGTAAGTCCTGATTTGTCCGGTGTAGATTTCAACGGCTTGGGCAACGTTGTATTCACTAAAGTAAAGCAGAAGAATTATCAGGAATATCTTGATAAATAAGACATAATGGAAAGCTTGCCGGCAATGCTCGTATGAGTACTGTCGGCTTCTTTCCGAATTGGGAAATAATGAAAACTAACAATTTTGTGCTGAAAAACCTTACGGATATCAAAATTTTTATACTGTTTCTTCTTGATACGGTAAGATATCCTATCGATTTGTCAACCATAAATAAAATAATACTCGACAATATTGAGGACGTCACCTACGATTACGAGCAGGCGCTTAACGAGCTTACGGATTCGGGGCATTTGCTTTTTGACGAGTTTGACGGAGAGCGATATTATATGATTTCCGATAGCGGACATATGGTTTCCGCGGAGCTATACGATACGCTTGACCCTACGCTCAGAGAGCAGAGTGCCGCATGTGCCGCAAAATACGTCTCTCTTTCAAAAAGCGGAGCTACTGTGTCTACCTCAATAGAGGAGCTTGATACAAAGCGCTTCAGAGTTTCATTTTTTGCAAGAGAGAACGGATGCGACGTGCTTTCGCTTTCGTTGGTCGTGGCATCGCGCGCTCAGGCAGAGCAGATGGTAGCTCATTACGAGAAGAAGCCCGATGAGTTTTACAAGGGCATATTCTTCTGCGCCACAGGCAAGCTTGAGTTTTTGAGCTGACGCCTTTTATTGAGAAAATTTCCATAAACGAGTGATTGCAGGCCGCGTATATGCGCGGTCTGTGTCTGATTTCTTGAAAAAAGTGGATAATTTTGGTGAAAATGTCAAAAAAATACCTGTTTGATTTTCAAATATTGTATAAAACTTAAAAAATTCTAAAATTTTTTTGAAACAATCTATTGACAAAGCATACTTACAACTATATAATGTATCTATACACAAAAGCGGAGTAGTTATGAAATTGGTGCAAAATAGGGAGCTTGATGAGTTGCTGTGCCGGGTAAGGCGCGCCGAGAGCATGAATGTTGCATTCTCGGAGCTCGTTGCAAAATATGCTCCTATGATGCGAAGCAAGGTGCTTGCTATGTTCGGTGATACCTCGGATTATAACGAGGCTATGCAAGAGGCCATTCTTGCTCTTCATGATGCTGCAAGAACCTACGATTCTGCAAAATGCGACGGTGTAACGTTTGGACTTTATGCAAGCGTGTGCGTTGCAAACAGACTTCGCTCCTTGCTTAGAAAAAAATCCAGAGACAATCTCCATTCGGAGCGATTCAGAACGGACGATGATATAGTCGGCGGTGATTTCGAAAGCGCGGTAGCAAACCGTGATTTGTGTGAGCGTGTTCTGATGTCGGCAAGGGGAGTTCTTTCCGATCTTGAGTACGAAGTTTTTGCACTCGAGGTTGAGGGGCTCACGACCCGTGAGATAGCCGAGCGGCTTTCCCGTGCACCGAAGTCGGTTGACAATGCAAAGGCGAGAATAGCAAAAAGGCTTAAATCGCATGACGATATTCGCAGAATATTGTCTATTTAAATTAGTTAATATGCCCGTGTAGCTTAAGGGAGAGCGTTGGTTTACAAAGGCGTCGGTTGGAATCCGTCTGGGGGCGAAATAAAAACCTATTTAAGTGAGGAAAAAGAAAACATGTTCCAGGACAAGACATTGAAGTGCAAAGATTGTGGCAATGATTTCGTGTTCACCGCGGGTGAGCAGGAATTCTATGCATCCAAGGGCTTTGAGAATGAGCCTTCCAGATGCAAGGATTGTCGTGCTGCCAAGAAGAATGCGCAGAAGGGTGCAAGAGAAATGTTCCCTGCAGTATGCGTAGAGTGCGGCAGCGAGTGCCAGGTGCCCTTCAAGCCCACCGAGGGAAAGCCTGTTTACTGCAGCGCATGCTTTGCTGCTAAGAGAGAAGCTCAGGAGTAATAACAGGACCTCTCCAAAGAAAAGGTGCAAGTTGTAGCTTGTGCCTTTTCTTTTTTGCCGAAAAAATGCTTTTAGCATAAAATTCGTTAAAATCCACTTTACAAAATAATTATTATAAGTTATAATATATATTGAGAAAGTATAAGCAAACAGAAAACCTTGAACCTGTCCCGTAGGAGCAATCCGAATGGGCACGGTTAGCATTGCAAAAAGGTGTAAAAGAGGACACGGTTATGGATTATAAGCATAGAAAGCCGCATGCAAGAAGAGAAAACGTCATGGGTAACGTACCTTCTCGCGAGGACCGCCGTTTCGGAAAAGGGGCTTCGGCAGAGAATGAGTCGGCAGAGCTTAACGAATGCATGGTATACGGCAGAAACGCTGTAAAGGAGCTGATAGGCTCAGGGCGTGACGTCGAAAAAATATACGTTCAGACAGGTGAGCGCGAGGGTTCTATCAACGTTTTAATAGGCGAGGCGTCTGCGCGTAAAATTCCGATAATCGAATATGATAAGGCAAGACTTGACCGTATGTGTGCGGGCGGTCGGCATCAGGGTATTGCGGCAATAGCCGCCGAGCATAATTATTCGAGCGTTGAGGAAATACTCGAATATGCCCGCAGCAGAGGTGAGGCTCCGTTCGTGGTAATTCTTGACGGTGTCGAGGACCCTCATAACCTCGGAGCGATAATCAGAAGTGCTGAGTGCTGCGGAGTTCACGGAATTATTATTCCCAAAAGGAGAGCGGTTGGCTTGACGCCTACCGTGGCAAAGGCTTCCGCGGGTGCTATCGAGCATATGCGTGTCGCAAAGGTAACGAATATTGCCATGGCAATAGACGAGCTTAAGGATGCGGGCCTTTGGATTTACGGAGCCGATATGGACGGAGAAGCAGTGTATAAAACCGATATGAAGGGTGCCGCTGCTGTGGTTATGGGCAGCGAGGGCTTCGGCATATCAAGACTCGTCAAGGAAAAATGTGATTTTATCGTTTCGATTAAGCTATACGGCGTTGTAAATTCTATGAACGTTTCCTGTGCCGCTGCCGTTATTCTTTCCGAGGCGGCAAGACAAAGAAATTCAGGGGAGGCATTAAATTGAGCAACATTAACGATAACGGCAATGCAATAAAGAAAGACGGCGATGCAATAGAGTTTGAGTTCAGCGTCGGAATGCCTAAGACTGCTCTTGTTTTTGAAAACGGAGATGACGCAGATGTTGAGGAAATTTCGGAGCAGCCGATATCCGTACCGACGCAAACGGCAGATACTGCAGCTGATGCAGCGCCTGTTGACGAGTGCGATGAGGCAAATGAGCCGATTTTGCGCGATGCCGACGGGGATGAGTTCGTAATACCCGAAAGCTTCGTTTTAGGCGAGGATTTTCCTGTGCCTTTGGCAGATGACGGAACGCCTATGATATGGACTACGTACGTGCCTAGGTTTACCGAGGTAAGCGAGAAGAATTACAGCTTTATCGACGACGAGGAAGCAGAGCGCCGCGCTGAAATAAAGAGAGCGAAAATGTCGGCAGCTCCCGCTAAAGCAAGTGCTACCGAGGCTGCCTTGAAAAAGACGGTCGAAAAGCATGAAAAGGATAATACTGAAAATCTGGTATCCGAAAAGGACGTTACGGCAGAGATTGATTCCTCGGCAGACGTCGAGGGGGCTGTGGTTGTTAATACCAACGGCAAGCCGAAGCAGGACCGTGATACGATAAGCGTATTTAAGTTCAGCGCAAATTACGAGGAAGATGCGGACAAGTCTGCGCAAAAGGACGAAAACGGCAAGCCTTCCGATTCTGTCGAGAAAATTGAAGAGTCTTCCGAGGTTGGTGGGGAAGCCGCAGAAGACGTAATGCCGCACAAGGCAGATAGGATAAGAGAAATGCCGGACCCCGTGCGAAGCGTAAAGGAAATTCGCATTTCCCAGGACGGTGACGAGCTTCCGAAAAACGAAAGACCTCGCGGCTACGATAATACGCTTGACGTTTCCGACAAGGGCGGAAATGAATATACATATTTCACCGAAAGAGAAAGATTTAAGGACAGGTTTCTTGACAGCATAATGTCCTCAAAGCTAAGGCTTGCCGTAACGGCTATTCTGGCAATTTTGGTGATAGCCTTCGAGAATATTAATATATTCGTAAAAACGTTCTATACCGACGTAAAGCTTACCACACCTTTTGCGGTAGGGCTCGTTGACGTGATTTTGGTTATCGGACTTTTTGCACTTGCAATTCCCGAGACCTTAAGGGGTATTGCCAGACTTAAAGGCGGCGTGGTTACGCCGGAGCTTTCCTTGATTGTATCGGCGGCTGTAATAATCGCTTATACCTTGGTCGCATCTGTTCGCGGAGAGCTTCAGCTCTTGCTCGGCTCAATATACGCGATTGTCGCGGTTTCCTCGGTGTTTGCTACCTATTGTTTACATTCTGCTGATTTCACCGCCTTCAAGACTGTTTCCGAAAAGGGAGATAAGCGCGTTGTAGACGTAAGATTTACGCGTGACCTTGAGCGCGAAAATATGGCGCTCGACGGTACCGTTGACGAATACAAATCTAAAATTGCGCGCGATTTTAAGACCTCATTTGTTTCTTCATTCTTCAAAAACAGCACGAAGAGTGCGGAAAATCATAAAAACAATCTCCTGATGCTCGCCCTTGCGCTCGGTGTAGGCGCGGTGCTCGGTGCGGTTATGTTCTTTATAGGCGGCGGAGTGAGTCCTATGCTTTGCTCGTTCGCGATAGCGGTGACCCTTTCAGTTCCTGCATTTGCAATTCTTTCGCATAAGCTTCCGTTCTATCACAGTGAGCTGGAGCTAGCCGGTGCGGATTGCGCAGTCGTAGGCGAACGCGGCTATTACGATGCATTGGGCGTAGACGTTATCGCGTTTGAGGACGTGGAGATATTCGGCGAGGATGACGTTACGTTTAAGAGCGTCAGCCTTTCGGACAAGCGCGGAGATTTCAGAAAAGCGATGAGAGTACTTTCTCAGCTGTTCGGAGCGCTTGGAGGCCCGCTTGAAAAAATGCTTATATCGACGCTCGGAAAAAAATATCCGGCAGCTGAGAACGTAGAAATAGAGGACGACGGTGCCTGCGGTACCGTAGACGGAGCCGTGGTTATGGCAGGAGGAGCTGAGTATATGCAGCGTCACGGAATTGCCATACCCAAGGAGAGCGGATTCTCACTTGCAAACACTAAAATAATGTATGCTGCAGAGGACGGGGAGCTGTTTGCAAGACTCAGCATTCAGTATTCCTTCTCCGAGGAATTCGCACGCACGCTCTCGCTCCTTCGTGAGAACGGCATAGTTCCCCTTGTGTATTCAAGAGACCCTAACGTAAATAACGAGCTTATGCGTTTTCTCACGGGCGGCAAGGATTGTATCCGTGTTATGAAAAAGCATACGGAAAAGCCGGCAGAGGAGAAGACCTATCCCGCGCTTGACTCAGCGATAGCTACTAAGGGCGATAAGGACGACCTTATCGGAACTGTTCTTCATGCAAAGCGCTATGCAGGATTTCAGGCGGGAGTGTCGCTTATGGAGCTCACCGCAGCATCGGCAGGTGCAATTCTTGCGACGCTTATATCAATATGTAATATGACCGCTACCATTCCGTCGGCACTCGTTGCGGCGTGGCATCTGGCGTGGTGTGCCGTGCTCTTTGTAATGAGCAAGCGCAGCTTTAAAACCCGTAGGAGAAAGAAAAAGTAATGTCAGAAATCAATAATATTTCCTCCGTTCTGAAATCCGTTTCTAAGCCGGGACGGTATATCGGAGGCGAGTATAACAGTATAGTGAAAGACAAAGACAGCGTAAAATGCCGCTTCGCATTCTGTTTCCCGGATACGTACGAGATAGGTATGTCAAATCTGGGTGTGAGAATACTTTATGACGTTCTCAACCGCGAGAGTGACGTATGGTGTGAAAGAGTGTATGCGCCTTGGACGGATATGAAGGAGAAAATGGAGAAATACTCCATTCCCTTGACAGCGCTTGAAAGCGGGGACTCTCTTGAGTCCTTCGACCTCGTCGGATTTTCTCTTCAGTACGAGCTTTGCTATACAACGGTTCTCGCAATGCTAAAGCTGGCAGGTATACCCATATTTTCGGCTGACAGGGAAGAGGGGTGTCCGATAATTATAGGCGGAGGCCCGTGTGTGTACAATCCCGAACCGATAGCCGATTTCTTCGACCTCATAAATGTCGGCGAGGGCGAGGAGGTTCTGGTCGAAATTTCGCGCCTATATATAAAGATGAAGGAAGAGGGCACATATTCACGCGAGGCGTTTTTAAAAGAAGCCGCAAAAATCGAGGGCGTATATATTCCCGCCTTTTACTCGGTTGAGTATAACGGTGACGGTACTATAAAGGCGTATGTTCCCAAATATCCGGAATTGCCGACAAAAATCAAGAAGCGCATAATTGAGGACCTTGATAAAGTTCCGTATCCCGAAAAGCTGGTAATGCCGTACGTTGAAACCGTTCACGACAGAATAGTTCTTGAGGTTTATAGGGGCTGTATCCGCGGCTGCCGCTTCTGCCAGGCGGGAATGGTTTACCGACCTATAAGAGAAAAATCTCCCGAGGTACTTTGCAAAAGTGCAAAATGCCTCTTCGAAAATACGGGATATGAAGAAATATCCTTGATTTCACTTTCGATAAGCGACTATTCGAGGCTCAGAGAGCTTACCGACGGACTTCTCAGCTGGACTGATGATGCAAGAGTCAGCCTTTCGCTTCCGTCGCTCCGCCTTGACAGCTTCTCGGAGGAGCTTATGGAGAAGATATCCAGTGTCAGAACCGGCGGTCTGACCTTTGCTCCCGAGGCAGGAACTCAGCGTCTGCGTGACGTTATAAACAAAAACGTCACCGAGGAAGACTTAAGACGCTCTGTCGGAATAGCTTTTCGCGGTGGAAAAAACAACGTAAAGCTGTATTTTATGAACGGTTTGCCCACCGAGACAGACGAGGACATAAAGGGTATAGCCGAGCTGGCTAAAACCGTTGTGGACTGCTATTTCGCAATTCCGAAGCCGGAGCGTCCCAAGGGCGGAGTCAGCGTAACAGCAAGTGTTTCCTGTTTCGTTCCGAAGCCGTTTACGCCTTTCCAGTGGGAAAAGCAGGACAGCCTTGAGGCTCTTGAGAAAAAGCAACAGCTTCTTAAGGAAAGCATAACCGACAAAAGAATCCGTTACACTTACCACGATGCCCACGTTTCTCGTCTTGAAGGCGTGCTCGCAAGAGGCGACCGCAAGCTTTCCGCCGTAATTGCGCGAGTGTTTGAAAAGGGCGCGATGCTTGATGCATGGGACGAGTATTTTGATTACGGTTTGTGGATGGACAGCTTTGCCGAGTGCGGTGTTGACCCGGATTTCTATACGACCCGCGGCTTCGGGCTCGATGAGATTCTTCCTTGGGATATCATCGACTGCGGCGTAACCAAGCAGTATCTGAAAAGAGAAAGAGCCCTGGCGTACGAGGGGAAAACCACCCCGTCCTGCGCAGAGCACTGTAACGGTTGCGGAGCAAATAAGCTGGGAGGTAAAAACAGATGGTGCAAGTAAATAACTCCCCGCTGACGCTCAGAGTGAAATTTTATAAAAAAGGAAAGCTGCAATATATTTCTCATCTTGATTTAGTCAGAACTATGATGAAAATCATAGTCAGAGCAAAGCTGCCGCTTTGGTATACCGAGGGCTTTAATCCCAAGCCGAAAATCGTCTTTGCCGCACCTCTTTCCATAGGAACGGAGAGTGAATGCGAGTTTATGGATATACGCCTCACGGAGCGTATCTCGGAGCAAGAGGCTATGCAGAGGCTTAATAAAAATATGACCGACGAGATGCAGATTACCGAGGCGTATTATCCGGAAAAGAAGCTCACCGAGCTCAAATGGCTCGGTTATCGCATAAGCGTTTGCGCGCCTGAAAAAGAAGGACTTGCCGATGCGGTTCGCGGTGCTTTATCAGAGCATGAGCTGAGGGTTATGAAAAAAGGCAAGAGCGGAATCAGGGAGGTTGATATAAAGCCTCTGATAAAATCGGCAGACGTTGCCGAAATACCCGGCGGTGCACAGATAGACTGTATTCTCTGTGCAGATTCTGCGAGCTTTTTGAATCCGGAAAACATCATAAATCTGCTCAAAGACAGAGTTGGAGTGCTTTCCGAGGAAAAAATGGCATTGGAATATTATTCAATACTCAGATACTCCGCATATTGCTCGGATATGTCCGAATTCAGATAAAATCAGAAAATACTGTCAAGATTGACACCCGAAAGCCGTTTTATATGAGTAAGTGCTTGTATAACTCGGCTTTTTGCCATTTTTACAGAGTCGTAGTCTTCGGCTGACGCCGCCCCTACAAGCTCGGACAAGGCGTCCTCGACGCCCAAAAGGTCGGAGTGGCTGATTGATAACGCGAGATATTTTTCGCGCCGCAAATAATCCTCGAAAAGTCCGTCGTATATTTCAGCGCAGGGCTCGTCCTCAGGTGCGGCGGATATTGCTTCGGTCAGCCTTTCTATGTTGTAACCGATTACGAATGAATTAACGAATACCACGCAGATTACGCTGACGGCAATCACTATTGCAAAGATGTGTATTTTCATTTTTCTTTTTCCTTTGGTACTATATATAGGCTTCCGTCCTTGGCGGCGGTCATCATAAAAATCTCATCCGCACGCTTTCCGCCCAGTGCCTTCGTTAGCCATTTTTCGTCAAGACCCAAGAGTGTAAGGTTGCTCTTTATAATCTCCCCGTCGCTTATTACTACGTGGGAGAGCTGAGATTGGCCTTCTTTTTTTATGAGTGATATTTTTCCGTTTGCTTCAAGAACGCAATATTGAATATCGCTTATGGAGGCTATGCCCGCTTGCCTCATCGCCGTCATAAATTCTTCTATTGAAAGCCTGTTTTTTCTAAGCACGTCCTCGCGAAATTTTCCGTCGTATATAAGAAACACGGAATCTCCGTCGATAATGCGTTTGAGTTTTGTAGATTTGTTCTTGAAATATGAAATAATAACCTCAGCACTTACTATAAATAGCACGGGAATTATAGCGTTTATAAGCGGAATTTCCGGGTCCTGAATGGGAATTGTGGATATTTCCGATATAAGAAGAGTGGTGATAAGCTCCCCGACCTCAAGCTCTCCGATCTCACGCTTTCCCATAAGCTTCATGGATACCGAAAGCAAAGCCAGCAGTATAACGGTTCTGAAAAATATAGATGCCATACGTTACCTCCCGGTATGTAAAGTGACGGTTTAGGTTATTTTCTTCGTTAGAGTTTGATTTTATTCTGCCACGAAATAAAACCTTTCCTGTTTTATGGTAAATTCTTATACCCGTAGCTCCATTTTTTGAAAAAAGTTTGATTTTTTTTGAAAAAACCCTTGACAAGAGCGGACCTTTGTGATATTATAATAAAGCGCGATTGCGAGAAGCCCTGAAAAAAGGCTCCCCTAAGCGCATTTGATCTTTGAAAATTGAACAACAAAGAAATTTCTAAAGCACTGAAAAGTGCGAAGGAATCT
>JAZNDN010000027.1:0-4912 GCA_045588085.1 Eubacteriales bacterium | reverse complement strand
GTCAGCCGTGTTCAGAAGCTCCAGATGCAAACTCAGGAGGGCTCAAACCTTTCGGTACTCGGTATAAAAGGAAACTTTGACGATGCCCAAAACGGCGTAAAGAGAATATTCTCCGACCCCGAAATGAGCCGCGAGCTTGACAAAGCCGAACACTTCCTCTCGAGTGCCAACTCTATCAACTGGGGCAGACTCGTTCCACAGATTGTTTACTATGTATCGGCATATCTTGACATGGTATCCTCGTCTGCAATAAAAATGGGTGATAAAATCGACGTTTGTGTTCCTACAGGAAACTTTGGAAACATATTCGCAGGATATATAGCAAAGCTTATGGGACTTCCGATAAACAAGCTTATCTGCGCTTCGAACAGCAACAACGTCCTCACCGATTTTCTGAAAAACGGAACCTACGACAAAAACAGAAGCTTCTATCAGACAATGTCGCCCTCTATGGATATCCTCATATCCTCCAACCTTGAAAGACTTCTTTACCTCGTTGCAGGGCAGGAAAAAACCCGCGCTTACATGGCTAAGCTCGCATCCGAGGGAAGATATACCGTTGATAAGGAGGACTTCGAGAAAATCTGCGAAAGCTTCGTAGGATATTACACGGATGAATCCGAAACTGCGGCTACTATCAAGGCGGTTTACGAAAAAGAAAACTGCCTCATAGACACCCATACCTCCGTTGCAGTCAGTGCCGCAAGAAAGTATAATGACACCTATGGGGCAGAGAGGAAAATCCTCGTCGTTTCAACCGCATCCCCATACAAATTTGCAAAAGACGTTTACAAATCACTTACAGGCACAGCGCCCTTCAGCGATGATACAGAGGCACTTTCTGCGCTTTCCGTCCTTACGGGAGTGGAATGCCCCACACCTCTTTCGTCGGTTACTGCAAAGGATATCCTTCATTCCGGTGTTATCGAAAAAGAAGGTATGAATAATGCGGTTGCGGATTTCGTTAAAGCTTAATACTCTTTCGGCTTAAAGGTTGCACATACTGTATTTGCGGAAGTCTTTGCCTCCTTGGGTCCTACGCATATTTCACCTGCGTAGCACTCGCTTTCACCGCTGTGATATACACAGTTTCTTACGTCACACATAATTCCTTTTATATGCTTGTGACGTTCACATCCGCAATCGGTTGCATATTTTCTATCTTCCATGCTTCATCCTCTTTTCTGCAAGACAAATTTTTGCTTGCAACTTTATTTTGCCTGACGGATACGAAATTATACGCGAGCAGGAGAATTTTATGGCGCTTTACACAATTGCCGATTTACACCTTTCCACACTCGATTCAACGAACAAATCCATGGAAATTTTCGGACGCAGATGGGAAGGATATATTCAAAAGCTTGAAAAAAACTGGAGAAAGCTCATTTCAGATAAGGACACCGTTGTTATACCCGGTGACATTTCCTGGGCACTCTCGCTTGAGGAGGCAACGTCGGACCTGTGCTTTATAAACTCGCTTCCGGGAAAGAAAATTCTTCTCAAGGGAAATCACGATTTCTGGTGGACTACCATGAAAAAGCATCGCGAGCATTTTGAAAAGCACGGCATAGACACTATTTCATTCTTATTTAACAACGCGATTGAAACAGACGATTTCATTATAGCCGGCACGCGCGGCTGGTTCTGGGAGGAAAAGAACGCATCGCCAAAAAACAATACCGATTTCGAAAAACTCACGGCACGCGAGCAGCTAAGACTGAAAGCCAGTCTTACGGCGGCAGAGCAGTTGCGGCTCAAAAGCGGAAAAGAGATAATCGTATTTATGCACTTCCCTCCCGTCTGGAACGGAATAAAGTCCGAGGGGCTTTGCGAGCTCTTGGAGCAGTTTTCGGTAAAGCGTGTCTATTTCGGACACATTCACGGCAATTACGCTCTTGAACCAAAATTCGAGCATGACGGCATCGAAATGCATCTGATTTCAGCGGATTATATCGATTTCATTCCCAAATTAATATTTAATGGCTAAAACTTTACGCCCAAGTATTGACAAAGATTATTTTTTATTGTAAAATATATTGGTTTATAATGCTAAGTGCACATATATTTGGAGGAAAAAAACTAAAATGAGTCTTATCAAAAACGAACTCACCGAAAAATCCGGATTTGTTATGGAATTCTCGGTAAGCAAGGATGCTTATGACAAAGCAGAAATGGAAGCGTACAAGAAGAACGTAAAGAAGTACAACGTTCCCGGCTTCAGAAAGGGCAAGGCTCCCAAATTCATTATTGAAAAGCTTTACGGTAAGGGCTTCTTCTTCGAGGACGCTATCAACGCATGCATTCCCGAAGCATTTGAGGCTGCTGTCAAGGAAGCAGGCATCGACGTTGTAGGTAATCCCTCGTTCGACCTTGTTTCCAACGACGGTGATATCGTTCTCAAGGCTACCGGCTTCGTTAAGCCCGAGGTAAGCATTGAGGGATATAAGGGCATCGAAGCGCCCCGCACGGTTTCCAGAGTAACCAAGGCAAACATTGAGGACGAGGTTAACAAGGCAAGACAGAGACTTGCAAGAACCGTTGACGTTACCGACAGAGCAGCAAAGAACGGCGATATCGCAAACATTGATTTCGAGGGCTTCGTTGACGGAGTTGCATTTGACGGCGGCAAGGGTGAGGGACACGACCTCAAACTCGGCTCCGGCTCCTTCATTCCCGGCTTTGAGGCACAGATAGAGGGCAAGAACATCGGAGATGAATTCGATGTTAACGTAACCTTCCCTGCTGAATACGGTGCAAAGGAGCTTGCCGGCAAGGCTGCAACCTTTAAGACTAAGCTCAACGCTCTTAAGGTAGAGGAGCTTCCTGCAGCCGATGACGATTTTGCTAAGGACGTATCCGAGTTCGATACCCTTGAGGAATACAAGGCTGATATAAAGGCAAAGCTCGCTAAGAAGAACGAGGAAGCTGCTGACAAGGCGTTCGAAAACGCTCTTATTGATGCTCTTATAGGTCTTCTTGTTGCAGATATTCCCGAGCCTATGTTCGTTCAGGAAACCGAAAACTTCCTTCGCGACTACGACGGAAGACTCAGAATGCAGGGTCTGGACCTTACCCAGTACACCAAGTACACCGGTATGACTCTCGACATGCTCAGAGCTCAGTTCCGTCCCAACGCTGAGAAGCAGGTTAAGCTCAGACTTGCTCTTGAGAAAATTGCAAAGCTTGAGAGCCTCACTGTATCCGAAGAGGAAATTGCAGACGAGTACAAGAGAATCAGCGAAGCATACAATCTCCCCGTTGACGACGTTAAGTCTATGGTTTCCGAGGATGACGTCAAGGCTGATATGCTCGTTGCGGCTGCTATGAAGTTCGTTAAGGACAATGCAACCGTAAAGAAGGCTTCCTCAAAGAAAGCAGCAGAAAAGGCTGATGTCGCTGAGGGCTAATTAACTACTTATTACAGCCGACGGTCATTGACCTTCGGCTGTTTTAGGCAAAAATGTGCTCTATAAATATTTTAGCAGGCTTCGGCACCGTCGGCGCAGGCTGACTATGCAATAATTTGCGCAGTCTACAAAATACGACGTCCTTTTCCCGATATTATGGCTATAATAGTCAGGGCAAGCGTTAATAACCCGATACCAAGCAATTTAATTTCGGCTGTTATTTCTGCTCCCTACGTAACAAACAAGGAGGAACAAATATGGCACTCGTACCAATGGTCATAGAGCAAACCTCTAGAGGAGAGCGCTCCTATGACATATATTCAAGACTTTTAAACGACAGAATTATATTTCTTGCCGACGAGGTAAACGACGTGACGGCATCTTTAGTCGTTGCCCAGATGCTTTATCTTGAAGCACAGGATCCCGATAAGGATATTTACCTTTATATAAACAGCCCCGGAGGCTCAATATCCGCTGGTATGGCGATTTACGACACTATGAATTACATCAAGTGCGACGTTTCAACGATTTGTGTGGGAATGGCGGCTTCTATGGGTGCGTTTCTTCTCTCCAGCGGTGCTAAGGGAAAGAGATTTGCCCTTCCCAACGCAGAAGTGATGATTCACCAGCCCCTCGGAGGAATGCAGGGTCAGGCATCGGATATAAAAATCCACGCAGACCATATTCTCAGAATAAGAGCCAAGCTCAATTCCCTTCTCTCCGAGCAGACAGGAAAACCTCTGAAGACCATTGAGCGTGACACCGAGCGCGATAATTTCATGACAGCGGATGAAGCATGCGAATACGGTCTTGATGACTAAGTAATTACTAAAAAGGAAATTTAAAAGGGCTGAAACTGCCAACGACAGCTTGAGAAAATGCGCCTTTTGCGGCAGGACCGAGCATGAGGTGCTCCTTCTTATACCTTCGCACGACGGCTCTACGTACATTTGCGAGAACTGCACCGAAATGTTTTCCGACTTTCTCTCCGAGCATATGTATGCGAAGGATACCGCAGAGGGTGAGAACAAGCCCTTGACGCTTGAAACGCTCCCCCGCCCCAAAGAGATAAAGGCTTTGCTCGACGAGCACGTTATAGGTCAGGACACCGCGAAGCTTGCGCTTTCGGTTGCTGTTTATAATCATTATAAAAGAATACTGACGCTTGAAAAAGCATCAAAGCGCGAAAAACGGAATATGACTGCACCTGCCGACGCAGCTGCAGCAGATGAGCTTGACGGCGTTGAAATTCAGAAGTCAAACGTTCTTCTTCTCGGACCTACGGGCGTTGGAAAGACCTATATTGCGCAGACGCTTGCAAAAAGCTTTAAGGTTCCCTTTGCGATAGCCGATGCAACGACACTTACCGAAGCCGGCTACGTAGGAGAGGACGTCGAAAATATCCTTCTAAGACTCATACAGGCGGCTGACTTTGACGTACCGCTTGCCGAGCGCGGAATTATATATATAAGTCGGAGGCCAAGCGGTCTTAGGAAGACAAATGT
>JAZNDN010000026.1:0-69895 GCA_045588085.1 Eubacteriales bacterium | reverse complement strand
ACGAAGTAGTTGAGCCAGTTCGAATAAAGAAGATTTGCGTGCGAGCGCCAGGTTACGAGCGGCTCGCGGCTGTCGTCGTCATCGGGGTAGTAATTCTTGGGAACCTCAATGGAAAGCCCAAGCCTTTTATCGCGCAAATATTCCTTCTCGAGCGTACGGGGGTCGTATTCCGAGTGGCCTGTTATAAATATCTGTCTGCCGTTTTTGGTTGAAACGGCGTAAACGCCCGCCTCGTCCGAGGAAGCGAGAATTTTAAGAGCGGAAACCTTTTCTATATCGGCTCTGTCAACGGTTGTGTGCCTTGAATGAGGAACGTAGAAAACGTCGTCAAATCCACGTAGCAGAATTGAGCGCGAGTAGTCCGCTTTGTGAGGAAAGACTCCAAACATTTTCTTGTCAAGCGGTTTTTTGCCGATACCGTAATGGTAATAAAGCGCCGCCTGCGCACCCCAGCATATATGGAACGTGGAATGAACATGGCTCTTAGACCACTCCATTATCTCGCAAAGCTCCTCCCAGTAATCAACCTCTTCAAATGGCATTTTCTCAACCGGTGCTCCGGTGATTATCATACCGTCAAAGTACTCGTCACGGTAGCACTCAAACGTCTTATAAAACGAGGTAAGGTGCTCCTCGGTCACGTTCTGGGATTTATGCGTTGCAGTATGCATAAGATTTAGCTCTACCTGCAGGGGCGTGTTACCCAAAAGACGCGAAAGCTGAGTTTCGGTGTCAATCTTGGTGGGCATAAGATTGAGTAGCAGTATGCGCAGAGGGCGTATATCCTGCATATTGGCGCGCGTTTCGGTCATAACGAAAATATTTTCATTTTCAAGAACCTTTACGGCAGGTAATTCGTTTGGGATTTTAATTGGCATGTCGGTTACCTTTCTTCAGCCTCTTTCAGCCGGTACCCTGTTCAGCCGCGAAGCGCGCGGTCAAGGTCTGCTATAAGGTCTTCTTTGTTTTCCAGACCGCAGGAATATCTGACAAGGTCAGAGGATACGCCTGCCGCAAGAAGCTCCTCGTCGTTCATCTGTCTGTGAGTTGCGGATGCGGGATGCAGACAGCAGGTGCGCGCGTCTGCAACGTGTGTTTCAATAGAAGCTACCTCAAGGCGCTTCATAAACGCCTCAGCAGCAGCTCTTCCGCCCTTGACGCCGAAGCTTACGACACCGCAGGAGCCGTTCGGAAGATATTTTTTCGCAAGCTCGTAATCCTTGTCCCCCTCAAGAGACGGGTATCTTACCCAGCTTACGTTGGGGTGGTTTTTAAGGAAGGTTGCAACGGCAAGTCCGTTCTCGCAATGCCTTGCCATTCTTACGGGAAGGCTCTCTATACCGAGATTGAGTATAAACGCGCTCTGAGGAGAGGGCGTAGAGCCGAAATCGCGCATAAGCTGAGCGGTTGCCTTTGTTATGAACGCGCCCTTGCCGAATTTCTCGGCATAGGTAATTCCGTGATAGCTATCGTCCGGGGTGCAGAGTCCGGGGAATTTCTCGCTGTGTGCCAGCCAGTCAAAGTTGCCCGAATCAATAATTGCTCCGCCTACCTGAGCGCCGTGACCGTCGAGATATTTGGTAGTGGAATGAGTCACTATATCGGCACCGAATTCAAAAGGACGGCAGTTGATGGGGGTTGCGAAGGTGTTGTCAACGATAAGCGGAACGCCCGCCTCATGTGCGACCTTGGCAAATTTCTCGATATCAAGAACCGTAAGAGCGGGGTTTGCAATAGTCTCTCCAAAAATCGCCTTAGTGTTGGGACGGACTGCGGCACGAAGCTCATCCTCGCTGCAATCGGGCGAAACGAAGGTAAATTCAATACCCATTTTCTTCATCGTAACCGCAAACAGATTATAGGTTCCGCCGTAAATAGCGGTAGAGGAAATTACGTGGTCACCGCACTGAGCAATATTGAATACAGCGTAAAAGTTAGCCGCCTGACCCGATGAGGTCAGCATAGCGGCAAATCCGCCCTCAAGCTCGCAAAGCTTCTTTGCTACGTAATCGCAGGTGGGATTCTGAAGTCTTGAATAAAAATACCCCGATGCCTCAAGGTCAAAGAGCTTTCCCATATCCTCGCTGGTGTCGTATTTGAAGGTTGTGCTCTGAATAATAGGTATCTGACGCGGCTCTCCGTTGCCGGGGGTGTAGCCGCCCTGTATACAAAGCGTTTCAATTTTCTTTTTCATTTAGGTTCTCCTTCGAGTAAAATTGTGATAAGCTGCTCGCGGCAAATTTCCTTTTGAAAGCAACAAGTCGTAACAAGACGTCGGTCTCGCATCCACCGTGAGTACAGCACGTAACCGTTATACATAGAATTATACACTAAATTTACACAAATGTAAAGATAAAGCTTTAAATTTACATAATTTTGTACTCACCGCCCGAGCAAATAAAAAATCCTTAGCCGTATAAAAGCCTTTGCGGCTTGACACGGAGCGCATTTTATTATAAAATAAGTGGTACGGAGCATTAAAGTAATTTTTCGGAGGTGAGGGTCGTGCGGTATATCAGTCTTTCTGATTACTTTAAGTCAAAATACGGCGGAAAGCTGCGTAAGATATGCATAGACGGCGGTTTTACCTGCCCAAACCGAGACGGTACCTGCTCCGTCGGCGGCTATATCTTCTGCGGGGAGCGCGGAGCGGGCGAGCATATTGACGCTTCGGCATCGATTCGCGAGCAGGTTGAAAATTATTTCAAAAAACCGCCCGAAGCGGCAGGATATATTGCTTATTTTCAGAACTTTACCAATACCTACGCCCCCATACCCGTGCTGAAAGAACGCTACGATGAGGCACTTTGCGACGACAGAATCCGTATTCTTTCGGTAGGAACGCGCCCCGACTGTATAAACCGTGAAACAGGCGAGCTTTTGGCATCGTACAAGGAACGGGTTGACGTCGTTTGCGAGCTCGGACTCCAAACCGCAAGTGACAAAACCGCGCAGATTATAAACCGCGGCTATAAAACCGAGGTATTTGTGCGAGCCGTAAACCTGCTTGCCGATTACGGCATAGAGGTCGTAGCTCATATAATGATAGGGCTTCCCGGTGAG
Organism: Eubacteriales bacterium; assembly: GCA_045588085.1. GTDB lineage: Bacteria > Bacillota > Clostridia > Oscillospirales > CAG-272 > UBA1740. Next base: position 66,832 of record JAZNDN010000026.1, on the reverse strand, counting down.
GATATGGAGGAGCTGAGACAGACGGTAGAGCTTATTAACCGCCAGCGCGTGTCCGGAATTAAAATCCATTCGGTTTACGTAATGGAGGGCACAAAGCTTGCCGATATGTACCGCAACGGTGAGTATGAGCCGCTTACAATGGAGGAATACGTCGAGCGTTCGGTTTACGCGCTGTCTAATCTAAGAAAGGACATAGTAGTTCACAGAATAACCGGCGACTGCCCAAAAGAGCTCTTGGTAGCTCCAATTTGGAACACAAAAAAGAGCGAGGTTATAAACGCGATAAGGCAGCGGCTTGCCGCGCTGTAAATCGTGTGGTGTCATATTTTTGCAGCTTTCATATACTGTAACAGGACGTAAAAAGATAAAAGGTAAAGGTGAGTCCTTATGAAAGTCGTAATTATCCGTTCGCCGCGTTTCGTATCGGCAATACTTAAGAGAATATTCGGAATGTGATTCACCGTGAGGTGAATGTGATGAGCCGAGGGAATAGCTTTGATTCAAGCTTGTACCTCGGCTCTGTTTTATTTCGATATTATAGTCCAACCCGCGTGGGCGTGTCACTTTTTTGCAGCGCAAACTCTGGCAACCACAACCGTCATATCGTCGCGCCGGTTTTTCCTTTCGGTCGCCGCGCGTATTATCCTCTGAGCGTAATGCTTAAGGCAAACGTCCTCTGCGAGCGGCTCGTTAAGCAGCTCAAGCAACCAAGGAGCATCATCACCGTTCTCACTTATTCCGTCGGAGAGCATTATCAATAAGTCCCCCTCGCATAAATTAGCTGTTATGCTCTCTGCGTCAACGCGCTTAAGAAGCCCAAGCGGCATAGTTTCACTCTTTATGCGGAACAGCGAGCTGCCTCTTTTTATATACGAGGGCGGTGCGGCGCTTTTTACGAAGGCGGCTGTGCCTGTAAGCAGGTCAAGGCGCATTAAATCCACCGTTGCCGAGCACTCGGTATTTCTCTCCCTGATTATTCCGTTCAGCGCATGGAATGAAAGTGCTGCGCCTACCCCCGTGCTGAGTATTTTCGACAAAAAACCACACACAAAGCTTGAGGTTTCAAGTGCCTCGTTGCCGCTGCCCATGCCGTCTGAAATAAGAATATAGCTTTCGTGGCTTGCCGTTTCAAAAAAGCGCAGACTGTCACCCGATACCTCACCGCCCGTGCCTGCGCTGGCGGCATATTCTGCCTCAAGCCTGAGCTTCGGAACCGCAGAGCATTCCATAAGAACCATATTCTGACGCCTGAAATAGTCGGGCGCGGACAATCGGTATCCCAAGCACTCCTCAAGACCCGAAAGAAGTTTTTGTGAGGTTATCAGCTCTCCCGTTTTATCCTCTCCGGCACATATTACGTATTTTCGGCGCTTGCCGAAAACTCTTATAACTCCGTCGCCAAATCCGCATTCCGAGAACAGTGCCTCTGCCTTTTCGGTAAGCGCCTCATCCATCTCGCGATTTTCCTCGTCGTTTTTCCTCGCCTGCTCAAAAATCCTGACAAAAAGCTCATAGTAGTCCTCCGGAGCGCTCTTGGAATCAGGGTGCGAATGAGGTGCGCCCGCAGACCTCTGCCTGTCCTTTGTCAGAAACCTCTTTATCATCGGTGACAGAGTGTGCAAAGCCTTTTCAAGACTTTCTGTACCGCCGTAGGTTTTGTTGCGATACGCCAGTGCCATCGTTCCCACCATATCGAGCGCACGCCTTGACGAATCGGGATCGGGCGGCTCGGCGCTTTCTCTTTCGAAGAACCTGAATACCGGAAGTAAACAAACGGCACTTAGCGAATACTCAATAAGAACCGAAAGGAATCCTGCGACACCGCCGGCATACGCGCCCCATGCTCCGAGCATTATACATCCGCCGAAAAGTGCATATCCCACCCCCAGCGGAAAAAGCACGCCTGCGCTGACACCTGCCAGCATAAATGACACCGAATAAAGCGGCAAAACACCAAACGAGGTTATAAAACCGCACACGCCCCCATATATAGCTCCAAATCTCTTCGCAGCGAGCAAAGTTATACCGCCCGAAAAGACGAGCGAGGCATCTATTCCGAAAAGACTGTATTTCTTGAGCGAGACGGATATTATAAACAGTATAAGGGCAACCGAGATGCGAAAATGTATTCCGTCAAGCAGCTGCGCGGTTCTGTTTTTTCCTCTGATAAGCGGTGGAAAGATAAGGCTCTTGCCGCCAAATAAAAGCTCGCGGTATCCGATACCCGAGTCAAAAAAGCCGCACAAGAGAAAAACCGACACAGCCGGTGTCAATATCATGGTGATACCGAAGAGTACCGATGCAGCACTTATGCCGCTTAGCAGAATTTCATACATTGCTATTACAAATCCGCTGATAACCGAACAGGATATTCTGACTATGAGCGTTTGCTCCGAAAGAGCGAATATTTCAAGCAGGTCAAGCGGCGAGCCTACCTGCCCTGAAGCTTCCGAATCATCAGCTCCTTTGCCGACGGCTCCCTTGCCGCCCGAAATAACTATTCTCAAAAGAACCGCCAGAATTGCTATCAGCGCGTAGATAATTCCTATTCTGCCTAGTGTGAGCGAGCCTACGACCACGCCCAAGAGCGCCGCCAGAATCCCGCGCGGCAAAACCGATACCAAGGCTATTCCCAAGGGATATGCACCGAATACGAAATGGCAACCGCCGAAAAGAAATCCGAGCGCCACACAGCACAAATCCCTCAGCGTTCTCACGCCCTGCCGGTCAGACCTTTCTTCACCCGAAGCATTTGATTTGCCGAAAGCTCGGAAAAGGAATCCGCGCTTTCCGTCTTTTGTATTACCGTCTTTGCTCATAACCCCATACCTTCCCGAGCGTACGCTGCAAACGGCCTCAGCTCATATGCTTGCGGCTGCGCTCCTTTTGGTTTTCTTGCTCGGTTCTTATTATAAGCATCAGACTGCCCGAAACCTGTCGGTTCGCGAAGGTCGGCACGGCACTTCTTTTGCCGAAAAATAAAGAACGGACAGAGATTTTTGCACAACCGTGCCTCTGACCGTTCTTATTTGTTTTATTTTGCGGTATATTTACGAATATTTTTCGTGTTCTGTGAATAAGCAGCGAATCAATTTCGCAGCGAATGGATAGGAGCGGGTATTCTGCCGCCTCTTGCGATAAATTTCTCGCAGGATTCGCCGTGCACGCGCATTATGGGTGCATAGCCGAGCAGCCCTCCGAACTCTGCCGAATCGCCAACGCCCTTGTTATACACGGGTATGACTCTTACTGCCGTAGTCTTGTTATTTACGACGCCTATGGATATCTCATCGGCTATAATTCCGGATATAGTTGCTGCCGAGGTATCTCCGGGAACGGCAAACATATCAAGTCCAACCGAGCAAACCGCCGTCATTGCCTCAAGCTTCTCTATGGTGAGCACTCCGCGCTCTGCCGCCTCTATCATTCCCTTGTCCTCAGATACGGGAATAAATGCACCCGAAAGTCCTCCGACGTGGTTAGTCGCCATAACTCCGCCCTTTTTAACCGCATCGTTAAGCAAAGCCAGCGCAGCGGTAGTTCCGTGCGTTCCTGCGGTTTCAAGTCCCATATTCTCAAGTATCTCGGCAACCGAGTCCCCTGCCGCAGGTGTGGGAGCAAGAGAGAGGTCCACTATTCCGTAAGGTGCGCCGAGCCTGCCTGCCGCCTCTGCGGCAATCAGCTGACCTACTCTGGTTATCTTGAAGGCTATTTTCTTAATGGTTTCGGCAAGCACCGAGAAATCGCATGAGCCAACCTCTCTTATTGCCGCCGCAACGACACCCGGTCCGCTTACACCAACGTTGATAACAGTATCCGGCTCACCTATTCCGTGCACGGCTCCCGCCATAAAGGGATTGTCCTCCGGCATATTTGCGAACACCACAAGCTTTGCACAGCCGATAGAGTCGTTATCACGGGTTATATACGCGGTTTCCTTGATTATTTCACCCATTCTGCGAATGGCGTCCATATTTATTCCCGCCTTGGTGGTTGCCACGTTTACCGAGGAGCATACGCGGGTGGTCTCTGCCATTGCCTGCGGAATTGACTCTATAAGGTTTGAGGCACCTATGATAGCGCCCTTCTGAACGTGCGCGGAATAACCGCCTATAAAGTTTACGCCAAGCTCAAGCGCTGCGCGCTCAAGCGTCTTCGCGAGCCTGACGAATCCCTCGGGACAGAGCCCTGCACCGACGTAGGATATCGGGGTTACGCTTATTCTTTTATTGACAATCGGAATGCCGTAGGTCTTTTCAAGCTGACAGCAGACCGATACGAGATTTTTTGCCGACCTCGTTATTTTATCGTATATTTTCTGCTCCAGACGCGCAGGGTCGTCGGAAATGCAGTCAAAAAGAGAAATACCCATGGTAACGGTTCTTATATCCAGGTTTTCCTCTCTTATCATTCTGATTGTTTCAAGTATATCCTGTGTATTAAGCATTTACAAATCCTCGATTAAATACGGTGCATTGAATTGAAAATATCCTCGTGCATAACTCGGATATCGGTTCCGTTTTCCTTGCCGAGCCGGCTCATGCCCTCAGAGAACTCACTGAAGCTGGTTTCAAGTCCGTCAAGCTCAACGAGCATTATCATTGCGAAATAATCCTTCATAACAGTCTGGCTTATATCGATAATATTAGCTCCGTACTTAGCGCACTCCGCGCTGGTCATAGCTATAATGCCTACCTTGTCCATACCAATTACGGTTATAACTGCCTTCATCACTGTACCTCATTTCTGTTTGCGGCAAGCTTCGCCTTTTGAGCGTGCTGTATGCCACATTAATATTATTTTACTACAAATATATAGTTTTGGCAAGAGTTTTTATTGAATTTCAGCTCCGAATGTGATAAAATAACACTATATACTACTCACACTGCTAAGTTTTATGTATTGTTTGGAGAAAATGCCGATGAGAAGCGGAATAATAGTTATAAATAAAGGCCGTGACATAAGCTCTCAAGGAGTGGTCAGCCGTGTCAAGCGTCTGCTCGGTGCCGATAAGGCAGGGCATACCGGTACTCTGGACCCTCTGGCTACGGGAGCTCTGCCCGTTCTGATAGGCAGAGCCGTCAAGGCAAGCGAGTATATGCTCACCTCGGACAAGCACTACCGTGCCGAGCTTCTTCTTGGCAAAACTAGTGACACCGAGGATATAACCGGAAATATTCTTTCCGAATCCTGTAAAGTCCCCGAGGAGAGCCGCGTTCGCGAGGTCATAGACAGCTTCGTTGGCAAGATAATGCAGACGCCCCCTATGTATTCGGCATTGAAGGTCGGAGGCAAAAAGCTTTGCGACCTTGCAAGAAGCGGCATATCGGTTGAGCGAGAGCCGAGGGAGATAACCGTGCACTCTATCGAGGCGAAGAAAATCTGCGACACGCTTTATTCTCTCGACGTTCACTGCTCTAAGGGCACTTATATAAGAACTCTGTGCGCAGATATAGGCAAGGCACTCGGCTGTGGCGGACTGATGAATGCGCTTGTAAGAACTCAGGCCTCAATTTTCAGCCTTGACGACGCATATACCCTTGATGAGCTCGAAAAGATGAGCGCGGAGGAGCGCGAGAGCAAAATTCTTCCGGTAGAATGCATTTTCGAGAATCTGCCTCGCGTAGAGCTACCGGATTTCTATACACGCCTTGCCACCTGCGGCGCGGAAATATATCTTAGCAAAATCGGCTTCTCGGCAGAGGTCGGGCAACGCGTTCGCCTTTGCGGCAAATCCGGATTTTTTGCACTCGGAGAGGTAAGAGCCTTCGAAGAGGGGCTTGCCGTAAAACCTATCAAGCAGTTCGCGGACTGAATTTGTGCAATCCCATAAAACACGCGGTACGTATATTGCCGCGCAGGAGGATACCTTATGTCTGAAAGAAAATGGACGGACGAGCAGCTGCTCGCCATAAATACACGTGATAAAACTCTTCTCGTTTCGGCTGCGGCAGGCTCGGGAAAAACCGCCACGCTGACCGAGAGAATTATACGCTCGGTTCTGGACGAGCAAAGCCCTATAAGCATAAAAGATATGCTCATAGTTACGTTTACAAACGCGGCAGTCGGCGAGCTGCGGGAGAGAATCGGTGCCGCCATAAAGGCGGCAGCAAAGCTGCACCCGGACAACGCGCGCCTTGAAGAAGAGCTGCTCACGGTAAGAGATGCGAAAATTATGACTATCGACGCATTCTGCAACAGCATACTCAGGTCCTGCGCCGCCTCGGTCGGTCTGCCTCCGAATTACAGAATAGGCGATACGGCGGAGCTTGCGCTGCTTTCAAGCTCGGTAATGGAGGGGCTTATTGAAGCGGCTTATGAGGGAGAGCTTCCCGAAATATGCACGCCCCGCGAATTTTCTCTTTTGGCGGAATGTCTGACCACCGCTCGCGGCTCGGGCAGACTCAACGAGTGCTTCCTTGAGCTATACGAAAAAACCGAAAGCGCCGAAAACGGCGTCGAAGCACTTTTGCCGCTCGTTGAGGAATTTAATCCCGCGCAATTCACCGACCCCGGAGCAACCGTATACGGCAAATACATAGCCGACGAGGTCAAAGCCTGCGCAAAATCCTGCCTTAAGGTCTTCTCCTGCCTTGACTCTATGGCGGGCAGAGGCGGCAGAGACGGCGCGGTATACGATAGATTTCTCGTCGAGCGCGGTGCGCTTTCGGCAATAGCCGAGGCTGCCGATTTTTCGACACTCCAAAGGCTCGTTCTGGACTTTCCGTTTGCCTCGCTCCGCGGTATCCGCGGTGACAAAAGCGAGGAATATCTGAAAATCGAATGGGCAAGGGAGATAATGAAAACGGATTTTGCCCGTTTCAAATCCAAGTATTTCACCTATTCTGCGGCAGAATGGAAAGAGCTTTATTCCGAGCTTTATTCAAAGCTTTCTTTGGTTTACCGATTCCTCAGAAAATTCGACACGGTATTCACCAACGAGAAAAAATCCAAGGGTATATGCTCCTATTCGGATATAGAAAGATACGCCTGCGCGGCTCTTATAAAGAACGGCGAGAGAACCGACCTCGCCAAAGAAATTTCCGCCTCGTTCAAGGCAGTCTACATTGACGAATATCAGGACGTCAACAGTCTTCAAAACAGAATTTTCGAGGCGGTGTCGCAAAAGGACAATCGCTTTATGGTTGGCGATATCAAGCAAAGCATATACGGCTTCCGCTCGGCAAAGCCCGAAATATTCGCAAAAATGAAGGCTGAATATCCGAAGCTTTCGGAAGATGCAGACTCCCCCTGCGCTTGCCTGTTTATGTCCTCTAATTTCAGATGCGACGCGAATATAGTAGATTTCGTCAATGGAATTTTTGACAGTATGTTCTCACTGCTCGGCGACAGCATAGGCTACGAGGAGGGCGACCGCCTGAAATTTGCCAAGGTTTATCCCGAGGGGAGCTCGCCATGCTCAAATATCCCACAAATTCACGTTTTCGAGAAGCTAGGTGCTGACACGGGGTACGACTTATCCGACGATGCCGCTCTGACAGACCAAATCTCCGACGAGGAGGAAAAGGAAATCTCCGCGGCGGCGGCAGGTGTCGCGCGCAAGGTTCGCGAGCTGCTGGAGCACGGCAGGAAGGCTGACGGAGAGCCTTACCGTCCGTCCGACGTTGCAATTATCATGCGCTCGGCAAAGGGGCGCGCGGAAAGTTACAGACAGGCGCTTGCCGCGCAGGGAATCCGCGCCAGCGTTGCCGATAACGGAGAATTCCTGATGAATGAGGAAATTCTGCTTACCCTTTCTCTGCTCAACACCATAGACAATCCCAGAAAGGAAATATACCTCACCGGACTGCTTCTGTCTCCGATATATAGCTTCACCCCCGACGAGCTCGTTGCCATACGGCTTGCCTCGCGTTCGGAGACACTTTACGAGGCACTGGTTGAATACTGCGACGCGAATCCCGATTTTATCAAAGGACACACGTTTCTTTCGGAGCTCGCGGAATACAGGTCGCTTTCCGAGGGTATAAGCATAGACAAGCTCCTGTCTATTCTTTTCCGAAGAACCGGGCTTCTTGCTCTGGCAGAGAAGAACGGCGGGAAGGATAATCTTATTCTTCTTCACAATCTTGCCCGCTCCTACGAGCAAAGCTCATACAAGGGGCTTTACAGCTTTATAAGCTACATTAACAGCATAATAGAGGAAGGCAAAACCTTCGAAACCGGTATGACCTCCGACGAGGACGGGGATACGGTGAAAATTCTCACGGCTCACAAGTCCAAAGGACTTGAATTCCCCGCCTGCTTCTTCGTTGAGTCCGGAACAGGTATACGCAAAAGCTCAAGTGACAGAATAGCCTACGCTGAGGATTTCGGAATTTCAATGCTCGTCAAGGACCCCTCCGGCACGGCATTGGTTGAAAACCCCGTGCAAAACGTAATAAACCGATATAAGAGCGACAAGGAATACGAGGAGGAGCTCAGAATTCTCTACGTTATCCTCACTCGCGCAAGAGAGGCGCTTTACGTCTACGCCACGTCGGGTACGAAATACCTCGACAAAAAGCTCGACACAATAAAGCTCTCCGGCGAGCTTGCCGACTCCTACACAGCAAAAAAATACTCCTCTATGTTTGAGATAATAGTCGCGAACCGCAAAAGCGGTGAGCTTATCGTGGAAACTGCGGAAAACGGCTGCGACGCCCCCTGCATCGAGCAAATCTCCGATAACGACGCCGAAGCCGTATCGCAAATCGACGGCTCTGCCGAGGATGATGCAAGAGAGCTTGTTTCAAGATTTCTTTACGAATATCCGTATAAACACCTCCAGACGCTTCCGGAAAAGCTCTCGGTATCAAAGCTCTACCCCGACGTTCTGGACGGTGCGGACAAGGATGCTCTGACCCTTGACGAGCTTGATTTGGCACACCGTGACAGCGGTGAAGATGATTTCAAGCCGTACCTGCCAAGCTTCATAAGCGGAAAATCTGCCGACGAAAGCGCAAAGCGCGGTATCGCAACTCACACATTCCTGCAATTCTGCGATTTCGGTAAGCTAATGGAAAGCGGAGCCAAGGCAGAGCTTGACCGTCTTGTAAAAAAGGCGTACATTTCCGAAGAAGACGGAGCGCGTGTACGTATTAAGGAAATTGACGCCTTTACAAAATCACGTCTGTTCAGCGAAATGACGGAGGCAAAATCTCTTCACCGAGAGCTGCGATTCAACGTCAAGCTGCCTGCATCTGAGTTTACGCAAAGCGAGGAGCTCAAATCGGCGCTTGAGGGTGAAGAAATTTTAGTTCAAGGTGTTATCGACTGCATCATAGAAGCGCCCGACGGCTCGCTGCATCTGGTAGATTACAAAACCGACAGACTTACTACGCAAGAGCTTAACAACCCCGAGCTTGCACAAAGCCGTTTGCGCGCGGCGCATTCCCTGCAGCTTTCATACTACGCAAAGGCTGTGGAAATTCTTTTTGGAAGGTTGCCCGAGAAAATCGGAATATATTCTCTGCACATGGGCACAGAGATACCGCTTTATGCCGAGCGGAGTACAAATTAATACCTGCCGAGGTAGTATTATTATCTTTAAATATATTGACTTTAGTGTAAAATTTATGCTATAATGACTAAGTTATAAAGCATCTGCCAAGGCAAAAGCCTATCGGCAACAGGGCACGTCTGTGCCAAGGAGGATATAAAATATGAAATGGACCTCACTCAACGAGCTCCGCGAGAGCTTCCTTTCGTTCTTCGAAAGCAAAGGGCATCTTCGCTTACCCAGCTTCCCTCTCATTCCGAACAACGATAAATCTCTTCTCTTGATAAATTCAGGTATGGCGCCTATGAAGAAGTTCTTCACGGGTGAAGAAGAGCCGCCTCGTACGAGGGTTTGTACCTGCCAGAAATGTATAAGAACGCCCGACCTTGAGCGCGTTGGACATACCGCACGCCACGGCACTTATTTTGAAATGCTCGGAAACTTCTCATTCGGAGATTATTTCAAATCCGAGGCTATTCCGTGGGCATGGGAGTTTCTCACGAAAACTCTTGAAATTCCCCAAGAGCTTCTGTGGCCCTCGGTATACGAGGAGGACGACGAGGCGTACGCTCTGTGGCGCGACGTTATAAAGGTTCCCGAAGCTCATATCGTAAAGCTCGGAAAGGCAGATAACTTCTGGGAGCACGGACAAGGTCCCTGCGGCCCCTGCTCCGAGATATACTTTGACAGAGGCGAAAAATACGGCTGCGGCTCTGCCGACTGCAAGCCCGGCTGCGATTGCGACAGATTCATGGAAATCTGGAACAACGTGTTCTCTCAGTTCAACAATGACGGTCAGGGTAATTACACCGAGCTCGTACAGAAAAACATAGACACGGGCATGGGACTTGAGCGTCTTGCCTGCGTTATGCAGGGCGTGGACAATCTTTTTGAGGTTGACACAGTCAGAAAAATTCTCGACACGGTTTGCACGATTGCCGGCAAAACCTACGGCGCTGATAAAGATGACGACGTTTCCATACGCGTTATCACCGACCACATAAGAAGCGCTACCTTTATGATATGCGACGGAGTTATTCCCTCAAACGAGGGCAGAGGCTACGTTTTACGCAGAATCCTCAGAAGAGCCTGCCGTCACGGAAAGCTTCTCGGTATAGACGGCAAATTCCTCGTCGGACTTTGCGAGGTCGTTATATCTCAGAACGACGGTGCATACCCGGAGCTTGTTACCAAGCGCGACTATATACTTAAGGTAATATCTCTTGAGGAAGACAGATTCAATACCACCATTGATGCAGGTCTTGCTATCCTTTCCTCGATAATTGACAAGGCGAAGGCAGAGAACAAAACCGAGCTTTCGGGTGCCGATGCCTTCAAGCTTTACGACACGTTCGGCTTCCCCTATGACCTCACCAGAGAAATCTCGGAGGAAAAGGGACTCTCTGTAAACGAGGCGGAATTCTCCTCACTCATGCAGGAACAGAAAATCCGTGCAAGAGAAGCCAGAGGAAATATCTCCGGCTGGGCAGATAGCAAAGATACCCTCCTTGCAGGACTTAGCGCAACCGAGTTCCTCGGATATTCCGACGACGAATGCACCGCTAAGCTTCTTGCTATAATAACCGATAACGAATCCGTCAGCGCGATAAGCGAGGGCGAGGCAACTCTCGTCTTCGACAGAACCGTATTTTACGGCGAGGGCGGCGGTCAGGTAGGTGACACCGGCTCTATCACGGCAGACGGAGTATCACTCACCGTTACCGACACCAAGAAAACCGACGGCATATATCTTCACGAGGTAACCGTCGACGGCGGTATGATATCGGTAGGTGATACACTCACCCTTAAAATCGACACCGCAAGACGCAACGCTATAAGACGTAATCACTCTGCTTGCCATCTTCTTCAGGCAGCACTCCGTGCAACGCTCGGCACTCACGTTGAGCAGGCAGGCTCCTACGTTGACGAGAAGCGCGTGCGCTTCGACTTCACTCACCTCGCCGCAATGACCGCAGAGGAAATTGCAAAGGTTGAGCAAATCGTTAATGCAAACATTCTTTTGGCAGAGGAATGCTCCACCACCCAAACGGATATCAAATCCGCAAGGCAGATGGGCGCTATGGCTCTGTTCGGTGAGAAATACGGAGATACCGTCCGCGTGGTTAAAATAGGCTCGTCCTCCACCGAGCTTTGCGGAGGAACTCACGTTAGCTCCACCGGAAATATAGGTCTTTTCAAAATCATATCCGAAACCGGTGTTGCGGCAGGAACCAGACGTATTGAAGGCACTACCGGACTCGGAGTCCTTGAGCTTCTGGCAGAGCGTGACAGCCTGATACTTGACACGGCTCGCGAGCTTAAGGTTCAGAACGTGCACACTATCGCCTCCAAGGCGTCCGGTCTTCAGGCACAGCTTCGCGATATGAAGCGCGAGCTTGACAGCGCAAATTCCAAGCTCTCCGAAATAAAAACCGCGTCGCTGATAGACTCGGTCAGAACGGTTGGCTCCTTCAAGCTTCTCACTGCAAAGCTTGACGGTATGAAGCCTGATTCGGCAAGAAGCCTTTGCGATACCGTAAAAGCAAAATACCCCGATGCCGTTGCAGTATTTGCCCTCGTCAACGACGGAAAGCTCAACTTCATCGCTTGCGCAGGCCCCGACGCCGTTGCGGCAGGCGCTCACGCCGGAAATATCCTCAAGGATATCTCGGCAATATGCGGCGGTAAGGGCGGCGGACGTCCCGACAGCGCAATGAGCGGTGGCTCAGACCTCTCGAAAATCGACGAGGCTCTTGCCCGCGTGGAATCGCTGCTTGCATAAATCGGTTTCTTTAAGTTCTATATCAATGCAAAAAGGAAGAGGTTTTCACGCCTCTTCCTTTTCTTTTTTGAGTGTTCTGTATTTTATTTTGACAATTTCAACTCGTCAAGAAATTCGCCTATTCTGCGTAAAGCTTCCTTAATATGCTCGACTGAATAGCAATACGAAGCTCTTACAAAGCCCTCGCCGCTTTCACCGAATGCCGTTCCCGGCACTACTGCAACGTGCTTTGCCTCAAGAAGCCTCTCGCAAAACTGCTCCGAGGTCATTCCCGTGCTCTTGATGCAGGGGAAGGCATAGAACGCGCCCTTAGGCTCGCGGCAGGTTAGACCGAGCTTGTTGAAGCCGTTTACTATTATCTTACGGCGAGAATCGTATTCCTCGCGCATACGCTCTACCTCGGCATCGCAATTGGCGAGAGCCTCGACTGCGGCGTACTGAGAGGTTGTCGGCGCGCACATAATAGCATACTGGTGTATCTTTCTTATCTGGCTCATTATTTCCGCAGGGCCGCAGGCGTAGCCAAGACGCCAGCCTGTCATGGCGAAGGTCTTTGAGAAGCCGTTTATCATAACGGTTCTCTCCCTCATTCCCTCAACAGATGCTATTGAAACGTGTCTGTCCTTACCAAAGGTAAGCTCGGCATATATCTCGTCGGAAATGACGAATATGTCGGTATCACGAAGAAGCTCTGCTATTGCTTCAAGGTCTGCCTTTTCCATAACCGCGCCTGTGGGGTTGCACGGATAAGGAAGAATGAGCGCCTTGGTTTTATCGGTAATCTTTTCGCGAAGCTGCTCGGGGGTTACCTTGAAATCGCTCTCGGCAACAGTTTCAAGAATTACCGGAACGCCGCCCGCAAGAGCAACTATTGGCTCATAGCAGACGTAGCTCGGCTGCGGAATTATAATTTCATCACCCGGATTGGTAATGGCTCTTATTGCAGCGTCTATTGCCTCGCTGCCGCCGACCGTGACGAGAATTTCATCTTCGGCACGGTATACCGTGTTGTATTTACGCTTGACGTAACGCCCGATTTCAGCCCTCAAATCTTCAAGACCGCTATTAGAGGTATATCGGGTTTGACCGTGCTCAAGCGAGCGTATTCCGGCTGCGCGAACCTGCCAGGGCGTCCTGAAATCCGGCTCGCCTACACCGAGAGAAATTACGTCCTCCATAGTGTTGGCAATGTCAAAGAATTTTCTTATTCCCGACGGCTTCATGCCCTTGACGGTACGCGATAAAATCTTATCGTAATTTATCATAACGAAATTTTCCCTCTGCTATCCTTTTCACTGTCAAGCAGCTCCACGTCGTATTCCTTGTATCTTCTCATAACGAACTGAGTTGCCGTAGCAGTTACGGAATCTATCATAGCAAGCTCGCGCGATACGAAATTCGTAACCTCGTGGAAGGTCTTTCCCTTTACCACAACGTTGAGGTCGTAAGCTCCGGACATAAGATATACCGACTCAACCTGAGGATACTTTGCAACTCTTTCGGCAACCTCCTCAAAGCCAAAGCCCGCCTTAGGCGTAACCTTAAGCTCGATTATAGCGCTGACTCTGTCAGGGTCTACGCTATCCCAAGCAATAACGCCCTTATAGCCTCTGATTATTCCGTCCTTTTCGAGTTTTCTGACGCGGCTCGCAGCCTCGTCCTCGCTTATTTCCGCAACGGCGGCAATGTCCTCGTAGGTAACTCTCGCATCCTTGTCAAGAAGCTTCAATATTTTTCTGTCGATTAAATCCATTTTTCCCTCCCGTCCAAAAACTCGGACTCAGATGTATTCTATACGCTTCAGCGACTATGTGCTAAACAAATGCCGCATGCGTACCGTCTTATTTAAATTCAAATTCGTTGTGTACGTCCGTAAGGTTTATTATATCCTCAAGCCTGAGATTGTAATAGGTCTTCTGGAAATAGACGTCGTATCCGTAATCGTTTAATGCGTCCTCCTCGTAGTCTGCGATAATCTTATCGTACACCTCGTCGCTCGGGTAATCCTCTCTGGTTTTACCGTGAAGGGTATAATATTCCGTCTCGAGAATGCTTCTGTACTCATCGCGGAATTCCTCATCGGTAGGTACCATATCCTCGTTTCTCACAATGTAGAAGAATATAATTTTTTCCTTAACCTCATCCTCAACGACGGACCTCAAGTGGTCACGCCACTGCGTCACGTCGGCAAGGTTGTATACCGAAGCTATATACGCGTCAATCGTATCATAGGCATCCTTATACTGATTTATATACAGCAAAAGGTACATATTGTAGTATCTGTCAAATCCCGCATTTATTTCCGCCTCAGGAATTTTGGCAAATGTGGCACGGCTTTTAACGTGCTCCCAGAACGCATCAATCTTTTGCTCTTCAAGCCCGCCCTCTCCGTTCCTTCGGTCGTCAGTCATGCTCTGCCTCATACCGTTTATATATCTGTCTGCCAGGGTATCACCCTCGTATTTATCGAAGCTTTCGGGGTCCTCTTCAAGAACGTCCGTGATAAACTGGTCGCCCCATTCGGCACTTTCATAATGTATTGCGCGGGTTATATAAACGTCGAAATATACCTTTTTATTTCTAAAGCTCTCGTCTTTGTAATCGTAAGGGAACGTAACCTCTACTTTGACAGGCTCCGCCGCAATCTCGGCAGCTGCCATTACCTCCATTTTAATTACGGTAACGCTGTCGCCGTCGGGGGTCTCAAACTCTCCGAACCACCTTTGGTCAGCTAAAGCATCGCCTACGTTGCCCAAACCTATTTTACGGATATAATCTCTTATTCCCTTGCCGTTTTCGTCCGTACCCCACGTATCATCAAGCGCGGCACTCGAAAAATCAATAACCAGCTGAGCATCCTCGTGAAAATCTCCGCTCTCTTCAGCGTAGGTAGCCTTTACGAACACAAGGTCGGTATCATTTATTTCACCCTCGGTGCGCTTCTGAAGTCCGTCGGTCGCATCTTCATCGTCCGGCTTATCCGGAAGATTCGGAATACGTGACAAGAGCTGAAGCTCAAACCCCGGAACCATACTGCCAGAGCCGATAACCAGCTCCTCCGACTCGTTTTTAAACATATTGCAGGTGCCCAAAAGGTCAATCTTGTTCCCATGCTCGTCAAGCTCATAGCCGCGGTAGTATATATACGCCTTATCACCCGCGCCGAGCGGCTCGGTATACATATAGTCACCGTGATAAAGCATATTGCCCTTTTTGCTCGCCAATGCCTTAAGCACCTCGGTATACACCTCATCGTCTGACACCGGTGGGACCGAAACGTTAATATCAGCACCTATATAATCGCCTCTGGTAAGCGTTACGTACTCGGAGAGGTCGTCATTCAGAAAATCAATTCTGCGGTTATTGTTTATATTATACACCACTATGGCAACAATTCCGCCGGCAATCGCAAGCACCAGCACCACCGCTGTAATTATTATAATCAGCCGTTTCGCACGCGGAGTAAGCTTCTTTGACTGCGGCAAAATCTCGGATTTAGTCTTTGCCGACGGTACGGGAGGCTTGTAGCTTTTAGTCGAAACACCCGTGGGAGTCACTTTTCCCTGCGGTTTCTTTTTCTTCATATTTCAATTACCTGACCGAGCCTTGCAGCTCGGTTATTCTATTTATTTTCAAGAAGCGAGTCGGCATAAGCCGTTGCAAGCCTGTCGCATCGCTCATTATACTCAAATCCGTTATGCCCTTTAACCCACACAAAGCTGACTCTGTGATATTTCGTGAGCGAGAGCAGCCTTTGCCACAGGTCAGGATTTTTCACCTTTCCGCCTCTCCAGCCCTGCTTTTCCCAGTTATATATCCAGCCCTCAAGGTAGGCGTCTGTCAGATATTTGGAATCGGAATAAAGAATAACCTCGCACTGCTCTTTAAGAGCGGCAAGCCCCTCGATAGCAGCGGTAAGCTCCATTCTGTTATTCGTCGTTTCTCTCTCTCCTCCGGAAAGCTCTTTTTCGTACTCTCCGTAAACCAATATCGCACCCCAGCCTCCGACACCGGGATTTCCCCGGCAGGCACCGTCGGTATAAAGCTTTACCTGTTTCATTAATTCATACGCGATTTTAACGAATATGCTACGTGCTTTCGCAAACCGCCCTTTTCTCAAGGTTTTCGCCGTATTACAGGCTCTTACTAGGCAAAAGGAGCCCCCTTGCATAAATTTGCAGGGCAGGCTCCCGATTGCAGTTCTCTTGCGAGAATAATATTATTCAGCTATCTTGTAGCCTATGTTCTTGAATTTGATTTTGCCGTCTTTATATACGACCTCGTCGTCATCGGTTTCCCAATCGAGAAGGTAGTCCATAAGCTTGTCAAACTGAACAGAAGCCTCTACGTTGCCCTTGCCGTAATACTCAACCATATCTTCATAGTATCCGGAATACTGGTCATCCAGCTCCTGCTTATATGCTTCCATATCTTCCTTGGTTATCTTCTGACCGTAAAGCTCTGCAACGTAGTATACTACGAATATTTCGTATACGTACTGCTCTGCCTCACCCCAAACCTTATCCTTAGCGTCTTGTACGTTTCCGTCGGGATTGTCAATCTTCTTTGCATTAAGGTATCTTGCAAAGCTGCCGTAAACGCTGTAATTGCTCTGGCCGGCAGAGTTCTTGCCCTCATAGAAGTCGTATTCAAGCGCCTCCATCATCATATCGTAAACAGGCTTGATTGCCTTGTCAGAGGGATGATTTGACATATCGGCAATTATGAGCATTTCTTCCCAGATTGCCTTGGCAAGCTTTTCCTTTATATCGGTGTGATACTTTTCAAGGAGCCCGTCGTAAACGCTCTCTTCATATTCTTCTTCTACGGTTTTCTTGCTTGCAACGTCCTCATAGAAGTCCTCAATACCGTCATTAAGATTTTTCTGTGCGGCATCTCTGTCCTTTATTCTCTGGTCGCGAGCTTTTTCTTTCTCTTCAAGAATTTCCTCTGCTGCGTCAATAGACTCCTGCTCTGCGTCGGAGGGGTCTTCCTTCTGAACGTCCTTAAGAGTGTTCTGCGCATCGGTTACAGCCTTTTCTGCAGTCTCAAGCTCGGTTTCTGCAGTTTTAAGAGCAGTCTTAAGGTCGTTCAATGCCTTTATTCCTTCTTCCTTGTCCTTGAATGAGGGAAGGCTGTCAACGGTTATGCTGCTGATAAGATTCTTAAGAACCTCATCACCCGAGTAATCCGCAACCTCGTTGTAGTAAACGGGATATACGTAGTAGGTAAGCTCCTTGTCTTCAAGCTGCACGGAGGTACCGGAAACGTCGTCTTTAGAGGTGTCGGAATCGTAAGGAGTATACTTAACGGTGATAGGCTCGCCGCCCTCAACTACCCAGTTAATTTTTACGTTGGAGTAAGTCTTGTCGCCAAGCACAAACTCAGCCTTTGCCTCTTCCTCACCCTCAGCCTTATACTTGAAGGCCTCGCCTATATTTGCGCCTGCAAGCACCTTTGCAAGAGCGTTATCCTCGGCGCCGAGAATCACCTTCTCGTACTTGTAGCTGACAGGCTTCGCTTCTTCACCCTCTGCAGCCTTGGGAGTAACGGTGTAGGAGATATAAGCTACGTCGTCCTTTGCAGACTTGCCTGCGGTCTTGGTGGAATATGCACTATCGGTGAAATTAAACTCTCCGATTTTTTCCTCTATAAGCTTGTTGAGGTCCTCTGTAGTGGAAAGCCCGAGCTGGAACTTATTCTTATCTGCTGCACTCTGGCTCATCTGGTCAGCAAAGAACACGTGGGTTTTTCCGCCTTCTCCGCCCTCTGTGAGAGTTGCATAATAGCAGTAGAAAATAACGTCGTGAGCACCGGCTGCGCCTTCAGTCTTCTTCTCTCCGTCGCTAAAGGTTGCGAGTGAGGTATAAATGGAATCCCATACCTTCTTCTCGCGGGTTTCCTCGTCTGCGGTGAAGTCACCGTCTACGATTTCTATTTCCGCTATAAAGTCGCTAAAGGCCTTCTTCTCGAATTTCACGTACTTTGAAACGTCTTCCTTGGAGTAGCTGTATCCGCAGCTGACGAGAGCGGAAACGAGCATAACCACAACAAGAAGCATTCCGATAATTCTTCTCTTCATGTTCTTTTCACTTTCTGATATCTTAACTGATTTTGTTTAGAGGAAAATACCTCTTTAAATTAATGCACAGATAATTATAGCATATAAAAGGCAAAAATGCAAATGTTTTTTAAAAAAATATATAAAAACAGTAAATTTCAGGAGATTTTTTCCGGTTTTTCCGCAAAACTCGACACGCCCCGTCACTAATCACTACTGTGAGTAGGGGATATCGTTGTCAATACGCTCCTTGTTGAGTATTCCGATATATCCGTTCACTATCTTTTTGAAGGCAAATGTGGATAAATAGAAATCGGAAACCTCGTTCACAACCTCACCTGTTACACGGTTTTGCTGATAAAGTCTTACCACGACGCGTCTGTCGGACACACGGTAAAACTCATACACGTAGTCGTACGGCGAATAAATCTCGAACTTATCGCTCTCCCTCTCGTCGCAAAGAGTGACGCTCATCGTCATAAGGTGCACTCCGTCTTTCCAGGAATATCTCGTATCGTCCTCAGAAATGTATCCCTCGTAATATGTGTAGAATATCATCTCCGTCAGCTCCTTGAACACAGCGGTTCCGAGCTGGTCAAATTTATCCGTCTTTTTGTCAAAGAATTCGTAAAGACTGGCGGTATTGCGTCCCTTTGCGTCCAGATATTTGGAAAACGCGGTTTCGGTACAATCGCCCTTTTGAGTAATGCTTACGGTAATAGCGTCGTACTGGGTTGCCTGACTGAGCTGAGACTCGTTAAGCTCGGATTTGTGATACACGGCACCGTTGTAAGTATACAGATTCTGATGGATTAGCTCGTTGTTGTAGCTTCCTTTTATATCTTCCATCAAAAAGTCGAACTTAATGTTGGCAATATTCGATATATTAGTAAGCATAAGATTTCTTCTCGCGTAAAAATCTGCAAATCCGTACTCAAGGAACAGAAAATCGTCTGCGGGAACCTTGGCTACAACGTCGTACATATCCGAGCCGACGTATCTGTATCTGACGCCCTTTTCCACCTTAACCTCGCTGACGTAAAGCGTGAAGCCAAGAGTACTGTAATAGGTGTAATCGTCAAGCGCGTCGCTGTCGGCAGAATCGTTATTCACGGCTGTTATGCCTCGCGGAAGCTCGAAATACACGGTGTAATCGTACAAATCGTAATCATACATATTTTTCGGCGTCAAGCCAATGGCAACGGTTTCAAGTCCCGTCATTCCGGTTGACGCAGAGCTATCCTCGCCTATTCCGCCAAGCATCTTAACGACAGACTCGCATGCAGTAGCATTAAGAGCATACATCTGATACTTGCCCTCCATGGTATTCTCATAAAGAGATTCACCGTAGTAGGGGTCTCTGGCCGATGCCTGCTGGAATCTGAATGAAACGATATTCTCACTCAGGGTAAAATACTTAATCGCGGAAATCTCGTAGGCAACGAATGCGTGCATAAGCTCGTAGCTTCCGTCGGATATCTCGATATTGAGCTCCTTTGCCTGCTTCTTTCCTTCAAGGGCATCGGATATCTCGGCATCCTGTCCCTCGTTTTCGTCGCTTATAACAACCGTACCCGTTCCGTATTTATCCAGCATAACACCGTTTACTACGTAGCGGAAGCGGTACATAACCGTCGAGCCGGGCTCTGCAATCTTAAGCGTTTTATCGTTCTTATCGCGAATGGTAATTATCTCGGTGATAAGCATATTGCGCTTTACACAGTTTTCCTCTGTGTACTCAACCTCGAAAACTATGGGAGAGGAAAGCTCTCCTACCGTGGCGGCTCTTATCTGTTCCTCAGCGGTGTCGCCAACGAGTCCGTCGTCAAGATTTATAACTGCGTGCTGCGGTACGTCCGAGGTGGATTTGCCGTCTATTTTAACGGTATATTTAACCTTTACGTATTTTTCGTCACCGACAGCCGTACCGATTGCCGCGATTTCACCGCTCTCGGTTATAACCGATTCTATGGCGGTTACCGTGTACTCATAGACTACTCCGTCGGAAATCGCATCGGCATCAATGAGCTTTGCATTGATATAATCCAGGCCGCTGATAAATATATTGCTGTCAAGCTCGTCAAGCGGCATGCCCTCTAGCGCCGCAATGCTATACTTATAAAGGTCGTCACCGTCGGTCTTGGTAAGGTCGAAGCTCTCGTCTATGAACTTGCCTTTAAGATAGCCGTCTATATGTCCCTCAACCCCTGACGGTGTCAGAGTTGCTGCTGTTACAGTAACGGTGGCGCCCTCCGCAACGGTATCAAAGCCTTCGGTTTTATCCGTCACTGTATTTTCATACAAAACGTTCTTCCACTGTCCGAAGCCTGTGGTAAGGTACGGCTCGAATGCTCCGTCCATTTTCAGTCCCGCAGCGGTAATAACCGGCTTGATAAAGGAGGTAAAATCGGCTAATGCGTAATCGTAGTAGTTGTTGATTTCAACCGAGTACACGTAGGGTCTTCCCTCGACCCTGAAGTAATGGCCGACACCGGTAATCATAGGGGCTCCGATTATAACGGTACGATTCTGAAGCTCTCCGTCCTCGTCTATATACTCAAAATACACATATACTCCGTTTTTCTGGTCAAGACCGAAGCGGCGGTACATTTCATTCTTTTCATCTTCATCCTCGGGAATCGCTATTCTTTCCTTGAAATAAGGCGTTCCGAGAGCAGAGCAAAGATAGGATAGCTTGGGAATAATGCCAAAGCTGTCATTGGCTTCTATGGCGTATATATCTCCGTAGCTAACCGTTGGGTCGGCATCAAGAATTGGCGGTCTGTATTCGCGCAATTCACCGTTTGCATCGTAGTAAAACAAGACGAAATCGCCGTACGTGGTTTTCCCGTCGTCATTTTTGAACTCCTGTCTTGCAAGCGAATATGTGTTGTCCTTTCCGACAACGCTTATCGTCGTTATATCCTTTTCATCAATATACGGATATGCAATTGCGGAATTGTTACGTATTGCCTCGCCCTCTATAATTTCGGGTGGCTCCGGCTTAGGTGTCTCTGGGTCTTTTTTCAAAAAAGTGTTGAGAAGCACCGCACCCACGGTTAGAAGCACGAGGGATACTGCCAGAATCAAAATCAGGAGTGCTTTTTTCTTCTTTTTTCTTACAATCTTCATAAAAATCAAGCCCTCCTTTACTTATACTTACGCTTTATGCACACGACGATTCCGACCGCAGCGCAGGCAAGAGGAATTACGGCAATAATCACGGTATAAACGATTTTCATATTGCTATGCAGACCGTAAACGGTTCTGATAAGCTCGGTTTTTCCGTCCTCAAGGTGACGGTAAACGTCTCGGTTTTCCTCGGTCATCGAAACCTGAACCAAGGGCTTTCCGCCAAAGCCGGTATAGTTATTTGCCGAAACACCGCCAAGCGACATATCCGCATAGGTATCAAGCCTTGTGATATCCTGAATAAGCGCCGCAGTTACGTCATAATTTGCATAGGAGGCGTTACCGAGAAGCTCTCCGGAGAAGAACTCGGCAGAAGCCGCAGCGAAAATATACGAATACGTCGAATCGCCGGTTACCGAATCCAGCGTCTTTCTGGTAGTAAGAGCTGCAAGAGTACGCTTCTGAGCTCTGTCCGAAGCGGGACGGATATACTTTTCGGTATCGGAATCCTTTGCATAATCCCACGCTCCGTCGGATGAATATATGAACGGAACGAAAATTCTGCTCACACTGTGAGTTCCGGATTCGGTCACAGCAGTAGCGTCGTCGTAGGAGCACGTTATATGTCCGGTATCGGTGATAAGCATACTCGGAGCCGTTGTAAGTGCCGCGTACTCGCTGTAAATACCGTTGGCATAGCTGCTCTCGTCAGTATCGTAAACTCCGACGATATTGGTACCCAGCTCGGTACCGTCGGTAATTATACAGTTTTTCTCGTCCTTAACGAGAGTATTGCTGAAATCAAATCCCCACTCGGCAAGGAAGTCCTCAAGCTCGGGAAGCTCGCAGCGGTAATCCTTGGCAACCATAAGCGAGCCTTTTCCCTCGGTAATGTATCTATCGAGCATCTCAAGCTCGGATACGAATGAAAAGTCGGAATAAGCGTCCTTTTTCGACGTGAAATCCTCGCGGGGATTATTAAGTATGAGAAGAAGGCAATCGTCGGGGATTTCGGGAGTCTTTCCGTTTTCCTCGGCTTCCTCAATTATATCCGCAAGGCTGAGATTCTTTATCTCGAAGCCCTTTTCGGAGAGGAGGTCCGCAAAATATCCGTTTTCCGCGCTCATTGCCGAGTTCGGCTTTTTGGGGTCGTAGTAACTTGTGCCGTGGTCGGTTATGAAATACGCGCTCGGCTTATTTATAGCGGTCAGCGACATCATAATAGAGGCAAGCTTATACTCACCGTCATAGGAATATACAGTATTATCCTCAAGGATTCTCCAGAACGTGTCCGCGCCGGTTATTCTGTATCTTGAGCCGTAGGAAATTATAACGTCCTTTGAGGTAATCTCGGTAAGCGAGGTCGTTTTATACATAGAAACGGCGGTAGGGTTATACTTGATATTAACCGTTTCTACCTCAAAATTCTCATATTCCTGCGATATTGCCAGCGCCATGAAGTATACCGATCTGGTTATAGTGTCGTCTATGAGATTGTCCGGGTCGTCGCAGAAGGTCATCTTTATCCCCTGCTCCTTGAGGCTTCCGTCCTCGTTTACGAATATACTGCGGCAAAAGTCTGACATTTGGGGTCTGAGGGTGTAAAGTCCCTCGGGAGTCATGTCCACGTATCCCGTGCTAAACACGCTGAAGCCGTATGCAAAAAGGTTCAACGCCAGAATAAGCACTATACCGAGAAGCGTAATCAAAGTGAATATTTTGGTTCGGGTGCTTTTACCCGAAAACAGTTTACTTTTCATATATTTACCACTTGTTTTTTATTTTTCGTCAGCGATTCTTTCTCTTTATTATCACGACTGCGCCCACGCAAGCAATCGCCGCGGGAATGGCGAACAGAGCAACGGCATAAGCCCTGGCGGTGCCCATCGTAAGATTTTCGAGCACGTCCTCGGTGTAGTACACCGTTTTACAGCCGTAAGGCAGATTTTCCACACCGTAAACCTCCTCCAAAAGCGCATATACGAACTCTCTGTTTGAATATCCGCCTGAGGTGAGAACGTCGGTAGCGGTAAGATAAACGCCGGGAACAACAACCATAGAGCCTACTTTTCCGCCCTTGCTTTCATAGGTAGACATGGCTGCCACGCAGTATTCGCCTGCCGAGTCGGTTTTTTTACCGCCGGCGTAGAGTGCCGAGGTTGATGAGGATGAAAGGAGAGAGACTGCCCCAAGCTCGCTGTCAAGCTCAAGAACGGCACTTTCTCTT
The DNA here is from genome assembly GCA_045588085.1 of Eubacteriales bacterium. Taxonomy (GTDB): domain Bacteria; phylum Bacillota; class Clostridia; order Oscillospirales; family CAG-272; genus UBA1740. The sequence continues at coordinate 43,131 of JAZNDN010000026.1, read as the reverse complement.
ACGATAACCTTAGCATCGTTATATTTTTCGGTTTTTTCGAGAATAGCCTTTGATATGGCATTATCCGCATTGTCTGCAACCAGGGTATAGAAATCCGAGGTTATTGCATTATTGCTGTCCCTGACTATATTTCTGAGAGTCTGTCCGTCCTGCTTGACGGTTGAAATGCTTATTCCGAACTCTGCCACGAAGCTCTCAAGCGCGGGCAGCTCATCGGCGTACGGGTCAAGAGCAACGTACACGTTGCCTCCGCTTTTCATAAACTCCTCAAGCTTTTCAATTTCCGCTCTTACGTTCGAGCCCTCCTCAAAATCCTTTCTGGGATTTGAGATAACCACCAAGGAATCCTCGGGAAGAGTCCTGATTTCATCGGTTTTCAAGTCGATAAGCTCGACGTTGTAACCCGCATTACTCAGCATGGTTCTGAATCCGACGTCAGCGGTCTCTCCGTGACGCGTGGTGAAATAAGCGGTCTTATGCTCGCTATGGAGCACCCACATAACCATAGAGGCAATAACCTCCTCACCGTTATATGAATGCGCGCTTCCTGCCGTATCAACGGTGAAGAAATCGGCATAACCGGTGGAGGATTTTGCATCGACGACAACCTTTACGTTATCTCCGCATTCGAAAATTACGGAGGATTTCAAAAGATTGCTCTTCTGACCCTCGTCATTTTCCATCTGATACTTTGAAAGGTCCACGTACTCGCCCTTTGAGTTTTTTCTGGTGACTATATTAAGAAAATCAACCTCGATGAAATCGGGATATTTCTCCTCAAACTGAAGCGCGGTTTGCATAACGTATCTGCCCGCATTGTTGGTTTCTATTTCGTCTTTTGCTCGGCAGAACATGATTTTTACCTTTTTGCCCTCTTCTATGGCATCGGCAAAATACTCTTCGGTAGAATCCGATATGGTGAAATCCTGCGCGGGAGGCGTGAAAAGATACCAGCCAAAATACGAGCCAAGGACAAAGACTATAACGTTTAGCGCGACGGCAAGACCCAAAACTATTGCCGTAATGAGCGCTGAGGAAATTCTCTCTTCCTTCTTTCGCAGCACTCCAAGCACTGATTTTAATTTACTCATTTTTTATTCCTCAAGCTTCCTCGATATCAGTTGTAACGGCGGCGGTCGTAGACTCTTACAGTCAGATATACGAATACTGCCGCTATTGATACGTAGTAAATGAGCGAGGAAATATCAAAATATCCGTTTACGAACGCCTGGAATCTTGAGAATATTGATATGCAGTTGAACACGTATCTGAGCCAGAATGCCGAGGGGAGCAGGCTATTCACAACACCGATTGCCAAGAACACGAGAATGATAGCCATGGTTCCGACAGCAGCGGTAAGCTGGTTTTCCGTCAGCGAGGAAACGAAAACTCCGATAGCGATAAATACCGTTCCCACCAGAAGAAGTGCGGTGAAGTTTCCTATCAGCACCGCGGTTTTAACCTCTGCGTAGCGGTAAAGTATAAGGAAATAAAGCGTGTTGGTTACCAGCGCACCGGCAAACATGGTGAGTGCGGCAAGAAACTTACCGATAACCATACCTGTGATAGACACCGGAGCAGTAAGAAGAAGCTGCTCAGTCTTACTTCTTCTCTCGTCGCTAAAGGATTTCATAGTCAGAAGCGGTAGAATGACAGCCGAGAATATCATCATATAAAGGAAATAGTTTGTAACGCTCGCCGACATTGCAAACAGCGTTGTCAGACAGAATATCGCACCGCCTACCGCAAGGAAAAGAACCAGGAATACGTATCCTATAATTCCCGTGAAATAAGCGTGCATTTCTCTTTTGTAAATTGCTTTCATTTTTATGCCTTTCTTGCCGAGAGCTTTGCCTCGGAGCTGTTAAAATTTCTGATTGCAGAGCCTCTGCTCTTTGCTGTCGGTCAGTGTGCCCTTGAGCGTCTTCTGTCGTCCTTGCGTGAGGGCTCAACTCCATTCGAGCGGTCCACGAGGCGTATGAATATGCTCTCAAGGTCCGTGCCTATCGGCATAAGCCCGAGAATTGCCCAGGACTTAGACGCGCACAGATTGAATATTGCCTTTCTGATGTCTACCCCTCGGTCGCTTTCGATATTGTAAACGTATGCGTCGCTATCCTTAAGACCGGTAGGCGTTATGCTTCTCACGCCGCTGAGCTTCGATACGGCGGAAACGACGTCTTTTTGAGGACCGCAGATTTTTATCTCGTATGCATAGCCCTCCTCAATAGCTCTGGTAAGCGATTCGGTTTTTTCATCAGCTATGATTTTACCCTGGTTTATGATAATAACTCTTTCGCACACCGCCTGAACCTCGGCAAGAATGTGTGTCGAGAGAATTACCGTATGGTTTTTGGAAAGAGTCCTTATAAGGTTTCTTACCTCAAGAATCTGCTTCGGGTCAAGACCTACGGTGGGTTCGTCAAAGACTATGAGCTTCGGGTCACCGACAAGTGCCTCGGCAATTCCGACTCTCTGCTTATATCCCTTTGAGAGATTTCTGATAAGCCTATGCTTTACGTCGGCTATCTTAACTACCGAGATAATCTCGGCAAGATGCGCGTCTTTGTCGAATTTGCACCCCTTGAGGTCGTATACGAAATTGAGATACTCCTCTACCGTCATATCCCCGTAAACCGGAGGCTGCTCGGGCAAAAATCCTATCATTCTTTTTGCTTCTATGGGATTTTCAAGAATATCCACACCGTTTATGTAGGCTCGTCCGGACGTTGATGAAAGATATCCGGTCAGAATATTCATCGTAGTACTTTTTCCGGCACCGTTCGGTCCAAGAAGACCTACGACCTCGCCCTCGCCAATCTCAAAGCTGATGTCGTTAAGCGCGTAGTTTGAGCCGAAGCGTTTTACCAGATTTTCAACCTTTACCATTTTGTTCTCCTGTAATCCTGCCGATGCCGAAGCTTAAAATTCACTCAATTATGTGCTCCGACGGCAAAGTTAAATATTTTCACCCACTAAGTATAACATACAAATGTAAACAAAGTTTTAACAACGCGTGCATATATGTGAATTATTAAATACTTTTTATATAGAGAGTGCTGCTTTACCGCCTTAGCCGCAGACGGAGCAAGCAAGAGCGGTATCATAGGCAGACCCACGGCACCGCTTAATTAAAATTAACGCCTTGAGCGCGGCGGCAGACTCGGCTCTTGACAAAAGCTTATTTTTGTAGTACAATCGTTTAGTCGGTAACGGTCAATCCGAAATTCCGACCGGCACACAATAAATTTTTTATTCAACCAAAAAGAAGGAAACAACTATGCTCGGCGATAAGAAAATCGTTTTTTCGGGTATTCAGCCCTCAGGAAATCTGACAATCGGAAATTATCTTGGTGCAATCAAGAACTTTTCTCGCTTCTCAGACGACTATAAAACCTTTTACTGCGTGGTGGATTTGCACGCCATAACCGTCCGTCAGGTTCCGGCAGAGCTTCGCCGCAGAACCTACGAAACGCTGGCTCTTTATCTCGCCTGCGGTCTTGACGAAACGAAGAATACTCTTTTCGTTCAGTCTCACGTCCCGGAGCATGCCGAGCTGGCTTGGCTTCTGAACTGCTATACAATGTTCGGAGAGCTTTCGCGAATGACTCAATTCAAGGACAAAAGCGCCAAGCACGCCCAGAATATAAATGCAGGCCTTTTCACCTACCCCGTGCTTATGGCAGCGGACATTCTTCTCTACGGTACCGACCTCGTACCCGTCGGTGCAGACCAGAAGCAGCATCTTGAGCTGGCACGTGATATTGCCATACGCTTCAACCAGTCGTACAGCGACACCTTCACCGTTCCCGACTGCTATATCCCCAAGGACACGATGAGAATAATGTCGCTCGCCGAGCCCACGGCAAAAATGTCCAAATCCGACGAAAATCCCAACGCCTCGGTTTACATTCTCGATTCCAAGGACGATATAATCAGAAAGTTCCGCAGAGCCGTTACCGACTCCGACAGCTGCATCAGATATTCCGAGGATAAGCCCGGTATATCCAACCTGATGTCGATTTACAAGGCGTTTACCGGAAAGGACTACGCCGAGATAGAAAAAGAGTTTGACGGCAAGGGCTACGGAGATTTCAAGCTTGCAGTCGGAGAGGCATGCGCAGACGGTTTAGCCCCGATACGTGACGAGTTTTCAAGACTTATCGCTGACAAAGCGCACATCGAATCGGTTATGAAGGCAGGTGCCGACGAGGCAAGATACTGTGCCCGTAAAATTCTTAGCAAGGTAAAGAAAAAGATAGGATTTGTTATATAATTAATACAAGCATGCGTTTAGTCGCAAAACAACCCCACAGAAGAATCGGACATCGTAGAACCGACGCTTTTGCGGGGCTTTGTTTTTGCTTTTATGAAGATTTATCGGGTTTTGCATTATTCCAAATTACTCGGCTCTATTCGGATATACCATATCTTATCAACACCAAACATACCGTCTTCTCTCATACTCTTTTCCGTTTTCCCGCTCCGCGTCAGCGGCTTTTTCTGCATTGCGTCAAATTACATTATATTTATATTTATTTTATATTTATATTTATATTTATTTTATATTTATTTTATATTTACATTGCACGCATACCTCAGCACACCTTAATCCGACATAGTTTTCTATAATCCGCCGCGTCAAAGCTATCAGCTGTATGATGCAATCCGAATAATAGGCACCCGGTGGGTAATACTAACAACAAAGGCATAATTAGACACGCCCCCTGCATTAGCATCTGCGATACATACCAAAACACCCGGAGAAAAATATATGCAATTCACCCCAGGTCTGCTGATACCTGCAGTACTAGCGCTTTTACTCTCGACTCTGCTGACGCCGGCGACGATACGGCTGGCGGGAATAACAGGCTCAATCGACCTGCCCGACGGAAAGAGAAAGCTTCATTCAACCCCCACGGCAAGACTTGGAGGTCTGGGATTTTTTACCGCCTTCCTTTTGTCCGTGCTTTTTTCCTCGCGCACCCTTTACGGATATCCGGCGGCGCTTCTGACCGGCGGTGCCGTTATAGTAGCGGGCGGTGTGCTTGACGACACGCACTCCCTGAATCCGTTTGCAAAGCTGATTCTTCAGATTGCGGCAGCGCTGGTGGGAGTTGCATCTATGGGAATACCTACGGAATTTTCATTTCTAGGAATTCTCAGAATACCTCTGGCGGCTCCGCTCGGATTGGTTTTTGCCATTACGCGTATTGTCTTTTCCATAAATGCCGTAAACTTCTGCGACGGTCTTGACGGACTTGCCACAGGACTTTCCTTGGTAGCACTCGTTTCTATCGCATGCCTTGCCGCGAGCGCGGGGAGAACAAACGTCGCCTTAACCGCGATAATTCTGGTTTTTGCGCTTCTGGGATTTCTTCCGTACAACCGTCACCCAGCGAAAATATACATGGGTGACTGCGGTTCTCAATTCCTGGGATATGCGATAGCTATTCTTGCGCTTGCGGCGCGCGGCGACGGAAATTTCGCCGTCGAAACGGTTTTTTTCCTCAGCATACCGCTCGCAGACACGTGGTTTTCGGCTATAAGAAGAATTTTAAGCGGCAAAAGTCCGTTTTCCGCTGACAAGGGGCATCTTCATCACCTGATGTTAAATCGCGGTTTTTCTCACACGGGTGCCGTGAAAACGCTTGTCTGCATCTCGGGAATAGTTGCAGCTGTAACCCTGCTTTTCATACTGTGACAGAAATGAAAAGGCTCAGCGCAAAGCCTTGCGTCCTTACGGCGCAGAGCAATGACTGAGTCTTTTTATTATTTATATATCAGTGCTTCAGTTTAATAAGCAGTACGCTTATATCGGCAGGATTCACTCCGCTTATACGTGACGCCTGCCCGAGATTGACGGGTCGTATAGCCTCCAGCTTTTCCACCGCCTCCGTGCGAAGCCCACTTATTTCCGAGTAGCGTATATCCTCGGGAAGCTTTACGTTTTCAAGCGAACGCTGGCGGTTTGCCTCGGCAAGCTCGCGCTTTATATACCCCTCGTACTTTACGTCGATTTCCGCGGTTAAAGCAACCGAGCGTGGAAGTGGGGGACGACCCGTGTCTATTTTTTCAAGTGCCTCATAGCTGAGCTCGGGACGGCGTATAAGCTCTGCCAGCTTTACCCCGGTGGTTATAGGCGTTGAGCCGAAAAGGGCGAGCAGTTCGTTGACCTCATCCGAGGGCGCGATTACGGTTTTCTTTACACGGGCAACCTCGTTTTCAATCATTTCGCGTTTTTTGACAAACGCCTCGTAACGCTCACCGACGACAAGCCCTACCCTGTTTCCTATATCCGTGAGGCGAATATCGGCATTATCCTGTCTTAACATAAGACGGTATTCGCTTCTTGAGGTCATCATTCTGTATGGCTCCTCGGCTCCTTTGGTGACGAGGTCGTCGATAAGAGTTCCTATATAAGATGATGAGCGCGGCAATATCATAGGCTCCTCACCTTTTACGGCAAGGGCGGCGTTTATGCCTGCAACCAGGCCCTGCACCGCTGCCTCCTCGTATCCTGAGGTTCCGTTAAACTGACCTGCGCCGTAAAGACCCTTTATCCTTTTAAACTCAAGCGTTGCTACCATTTCGGTAGGGTCTACAACGTCGTATTCTATGGCGTAGGCATATCTCATTATTTCCGCATTTTCAAATCCGTCAAGCGAGCGGAGCATATCGTACTGAACGTCTGTCGGCATAGAGGTGGAAAATCCGCCTATATACATTTCATCGGTGTCAAAACCGCAAGGCTCAACGAAAAGCTGATGCCTGTCCTTGCCCGCAAACCTGACAAGCTTGGTTTCAATTGACGGACAATATCTCGGTCCCGGACCCACTATATTGCCCGAATACATAGCGCTTCTTCCGATATTTTCGTTTATAATCCTGTGAGTTTCCGAATTTGTATAGACTATATGGCAGGGCGTGTCGCATTTTCCGTCAAGCGAGCCGTCCTCAGTTCTTGCGGAGAACGGTATTATTTTTTCCTCCCCGTACTGACACTCAAGTCTTGCAAAGTCGATAGAGCGTCTGTGGACTCTGGCAGGGGTACCGGTCTTGAATCTGCGCAAGGGCAACCCCTCCCTGATAAGCGCGGCAGACAGTCCCTTAGCGGAGGTCATTCCGTCAGGGCCGGCAGAATAGACTCTTTCCCCCACGAAGATACAGCTTTCAAGGAACGTACCCGTAGCAATTATGACGCGCTCGGCGTATATTCTCTCGTCAAGATGAGTGACAACTCCGCACACACGCTTTCCGCCGTCGGCATTTTCCACTATGATATCCACTATTTCGGCTTGGATAAGACGCAGATTTTCCTGTTTTTCAATAGTTTTTTTCATCAATGCGCGGTACTGCGCGCGGTCCGCCTGTGTTCTTTTTGAATGAACTGCAGAACCTTTGCCGAGATTGAGGGTCCGCGACTGTAAAGTGACACAGTCCGCGGCATATCCCATCTCACCGCCAAGTGCATCAAGCTCGAAAACGAGATGCCCCTTGGCACTTCCGCCTATCGACGGATTGCAGGGCATATTTCCCACGGCATCGAGGTTTATGGTGAAAAGTATTGTGTCTACACCCATTCTTGAGGCTGCAAGGGCAGCTTCAATACCTGCATGGCCTGCACCTATTACGGCAACAGAACAAACTAAATCCTTCATTTTCTTTTCCGTCTTTTATATATAATAAGTGATGCTTTCTGATTTATATTGTAACTCTTTCAACCGAGCTGACCCTGCGTGTTTTAAGGTCTACGGTGAATAACACGCCGTCCGCCACAGGAGCACCCTTTGCCACGCGGAACGCGCCCGGCAGGTGATTTTTCAGCTTGTAGATGACGCTTTCGGGTTCCATTCCCATAATCCCGCCGCTCTCACCGCACATTCCGAGGTCGCTGATATATCCCGTTCCCATAGGCAATATTCTTCCGTCTGCCGTCGGAACGTGGGTATGCGTGCCGAATATAACCTGAATTTTTCCGTCGTAGTTAAATGCAATCGCAAGCTTCTCTCCGGTTGCCTCCGCGTGAATATCCAAAATGGCTATATCGTATTCTCCCTCGCACTCGGCAAGCGCTCTGTCAATATAGGAATAAGGAGCGTCAAGCACCGGGTCCATGTGATAGTTTCCCATAGCGTTTATAACCAAGACACGCGTATGCCCTAAATCGACAACCGTATATCCCCTTCCGGCAACGGCATTGCCGTAATTTATGGGACGGAGAACAAGGCTGTTTTCATCCAAGAAGCTCGTCGAGCCGCCGGGCTTCATCGTGTGATTGCCTCCCGTAAGAACGTCCGCACCCGAGCGGAGCAAAACCTCCGCCAGAGCTTCGTTAACGCCGTTTACAAATGATGCGTTTTCGGCGTTTACAATGCAAAGGTCTACGCTGTGAGCCTTACGGAAAGCCCACAGGTTCTGTTCAAGGTGGCGCACGCCCGAGGGGCTGGTTACGTCACCTATTGCGAGTATTTTCAACTTTTTAGTCTCTTTCTATGCCGAGGTATTACCCCGTGCGTAATTTACAAATTAAATCGGTGTCAGCTTACCGTTCTTGCCAACGACAGATATTCGCATAGATAATCATATGCTCTCGCGGCATTTTTGCCGAGCTTCGCGAGTGCGCCTGCGCCGCTCAACATCTCACTCTCTATTTCCCTGAGCTTTGCTATTGCCGCTCTGGTTATTTTGTCGCGCATTGAGCTTTGCACGTTGCCGTTTGCCTCCTCGGCAACAGCAGTGCCTTTCGCAATATCCTCGGACATACGCACAAGCTCCGAGGCGAACACCTCAAGAACTGAAACGTCCGAAAATTTAATTCTTATTCCGCGGCGGTCACCCGAAAGCTCACTGCCTCCGAGAAGCTCAAGCACCCTATCGCCGTATTCCTGAGCCGTCTCGCCGGCATCCTCAAGCTCTCCGATAACGTCTATGGCATTTGCTGCAGAGCGCTCCATGTTGCCGATATCAGCACGCAAAGAGCTGATATTATCGTCGCATATTCTCATTGCATTCCGATATTCGTCCATTCTTCTGGTAAGCTTCCGGCGAAGAGAATCAAGCTGGCTGTTTATATTTTCCGCCTTGCTAAGTGCGGTTTCCAGATTATTAACCTCATTCTGCGCACTCGTCTTGGCGCCCTCGGCGGCGCTTGACAATGCGGATTTCGCATCTCTAAGCTTTCCCTCCAGAGAATCAATAGCGCGAAGGTTTTGCTCGTACACGAGGCTCGCCTCGTTCTCATCCCACCTCATAGCTTCTATTGACTGCGAATATATCTCTCTTGCCGACTCGTATTTGCCGATAGCCGTTTCGGCAGCGGAAACAAAGCTGTTCTTTTCTGATTCTATTGCATCGCTCATCTCTGCGCATGCGGAGCAAAAGCTCATAAGCTCATAAATCGTAAAGGAAACGCTTGCCATAACGCCTCCTTAATCCACGTCGATACGGAGCTGTGCTATTTGTTGCGAGCAGCTCTCGTAAGGGTCCATTTCCTCAACTCCGATATCCTGGCTTCTTTCAATAGAACGCCAAGCACCGTCGGAAAAGGAATTAAAGCGTCTTGCAACGGTGTCAAGACAGCCCGTAAGGCTTCTGCCAACCGTATCATTCCAGCGGTGCGCCCCGGGAGGAACCGACACGTGCTCGTGCGAGAAGCTCGTATCGAGATTGAAAAATCCCCAGTCAGCCTTGAATTTTTTAACCGTGTAATTTTGTCCCATAAATCCCTCGTACAATCGTTTAATGCATTTCAAAGTCAGCAAGCCTGAGCTTGTACTCTTCGCCAAAGACGCGAGAACCGAAAGCACAGATACCCTTTTCCGTGCTGATTAGGATTTTCTCATCAGTTATCGTCTGCCTCAGAGCCTCTTTTCAGCTTTTCAAGAACCGCCCTCATCTGTGCTGCGCGCTTATCAAGCACAGCAGCGAGCTTTTCGGTTTTTTCGCAGGAAAGCAGGAGCATCTCGAGATTTTGATGTATTTTACCTCTGTAAAGGTCGGCTATTTCACCCGTCCATGCATCGAAAAGTCCGTCCAAAATCGAGTACATATTACTGATTTCTTCTCTCATCTCGCTCTCGAAGTTCTTAACCTCAGAGGCATATTCCGCAACGAATTTGTCCGCATTTGCACCCTTGGAAATGATTTTATTATCCATGCTCATATATCGTTAATCTCTCCTTCACCCTGGTCTTCAAGCTCCGCGAACTCCTCGCCGCTCTGTCCGATCATTTGGTTCATCTTGGTTATGATGATTTGGGAGCTTGCAATAATCGCGTTAAGCTCGTCTACGAGCTTATTTGCAGCTGCTGAAATCTTGTCCTTTATCGACACCGAGTAAATTCCGGTTGCCGTTTCGAAGCTTGCAACGCTACTCTTCATTTTCTCAAGGACTCTGCCGCAGTCGTCGCACGCTGCTATCATATCCTCGTAGCTGTATATGTCGTTCAACGTCGTTTTTTTCCTTTCGGTTTTGATTTTGTAACGTTTTATCGTTCGGAGCCTTTTGCTATCCTTCGGATATCATCGTCCGTATATTCTATAATTCTGGTCTTAACTCCCGAGGGAATTATGTAGGCACAGCCGACACCGCTTGTCGCCCCCTCCTCATGCCGCATTTCAGCCAAGGACGGATAGATACAGAAATCGTGGCTTGCACCAAGACCCGATTTTATCATGCTTACAGTATTCTCGGTTGTTGCAAGCACCATGACGTATATCGAATATCTGTTGCCCTTCTCAAAGAGCATAGTAAAGGTGTCTCTGACGTCCTTGAGGGTGAACGAGTCGGTTTTCTTCGCAAACGGTTCCTTTTTCTTCTTAGGCTCGGTCTTAGGGTCTTCAAAGGATTCGAATACGCTTATGATATCCTCGTCACTCTCCTCGGAAACCGCATCAAGAAGCGCGTCTATATCGTCGAACTCTTCACTCTGCTCAAAGCTTTCCTCGTCACAGTCGCTTACCTGCTCAGCATCGTTAAAGTCCGGTAGCCACTGGGTAAAGGTTTTATCGTACACAAAATCGGGGTTATGCACGACGAAGAGCACCGGGTCAAAGGCTTTGCTACGCCCCCCGACAAACTGCTTATGCCTTTCTCTGAAAGCGTCACCGAGCTCCATAACCTTAATAGCAAATTTGCTCTGCTCCCTTATTACGTCAATCATTCCGTCAAGCTCGGGAGCCGCCCTCAGCATCTCGTCCATTCCGACCTCCATTATATTCGGCAAAGCATAATAATGAAGCTCGGGCAATGAGCCGTCGGCCTTTCTGTGCCCATCAAGGAAGGAAAGCATAGCGCAGCGCTCAATGCTGAGAAGCCTCTCCTCAGGCGCCACGACGTAATATCCTCTTGAGCCTACGTTCGTATCATACTCGAGGTAAGACGGGAAACCGCAGGCACCGCTGATACCCATAAGTATTCTGTGGTAATTGGCAAATCTCTTTTTGTCGGCCGGAAGCGCCTCCTCGTTAGCCTTAGCTTCAGCCTCGGCACTCCTTGCATAGCCAACACTTACGAAGTCCTCGCTGCCTGCAAGAGTCTGCATATCCAGCATTTTCGCATAACGCTCATCACTCAGGTAGGCGTTTCTGATATTTTCAGCAATTCCGAGCGCCTGCTCCCCCGAGGTTTTCCCCGCATACGCCGTTCTGACGAATTTGGGAGCCTCTCGCATACCCTTATTGGTATAGTAAGCCTTTCCCTTTTCCAAGCGCATTATCATCTTGGAAACGTCGCTGTACGGAATATTGAATATATTTCTGAAAATCTGCTCGTCGTCAACCTTAAGGCATATTCTCGTACCGATTTGCGCAAGGTGGCCGCTGCTCAGTCCCTTTGTGTCCTGACCGGCAAAGATTATTCCCACACCGGCTGATGCTGCTTGCTTAAGTATATTCTCAAGGCTGTTCTTTATCTGTCCGAGCAGCCTTGCATTACCGGCGGCATCGGTATTTCCATTGCTTATGTTCTTGAGTCCACCGGTGAGCATATTGTTCGCCTCGTCAATAAGGAAGAATATAAACGGCAGCTTCGGCGCTTTACCTGTTCTTACCTCCTCGCTGGCGTTGTACTCGCTGCAAGAGGTATAAGGACGTTTTCCTTTCGTACGGAAGAACACGGTTCGCTCTTTCATAAGCGAGGTGATTTTATTAAGAAGGTCTATCGCATTTTCCGCGCTGCTCTGAAGAAGCAGATAACGGACGTGCGGAACAGCTAAGTTTTTAAGCCCGTCAAGCTTCTGGTAATTTGAAAATTCCGGAGCCTCCTTGCCCGCCGCCTTGAAGTCAGCAAGATAAAACTGTACCTCGTCGGGCGAGTAATGGGAGCAGGCAGAAAGAATAAAGGAGTGCATGAACGAGGACTTACCCGACCTCGTTCCTCCGAGAATTATACCGAAGCACTGGTTAGTGCTGAACGAGATTTCCACGTCAAATCCGGTGGTATCCTCGTTTGCACCCATGGGTATAATGAATTTATCGTAGTAAGGAGCAGTCTTCTTGACACCGTTCTTTCTGTCAATAGCAAGCTGAGCAATAGTATCCGAAAGCGCGGTGGATACGGTTATTTCGGAATATCTGCTAAGTGAATTCCAATAGGTTTCGGCATCAAATCCGTTGCCCTGTATTTTCGTATCTATAATCTGTCCGTTAAAATAAGCATTCCCGTTATCGTCAATCTCGAGCAGGTCTGCTCCGAGAGCCTCCGGGCTGAGCTTAGGTGCGTTGGCGTTAAATTTACCGTCGCTACGCTCTGCGATAACGGTGATAAAGCCTTCGTCTCCCCATTCGCCCGCCATCTTCGCGAGAAGCTCATAGGATTTACCGGAGTTGTCCGTATTGATACATTCCGGATATCCGTAGATATTAGCAAGAACAAAGGTGTGCTTGCCGTCGGGGTTTTTAGAGTTGTACTCGAAAATATCAGCATAATCAAGATAAGCGTTCGAATGCTCTGACCATATCTCGTGAAGTCCGTCAAAGCCTTTCAACATATCCTGTATATTGTCTGCCGAGCCGATAAGGAAATTCTTTCCTATCTTTGAGTTTATCTTGCTCGCTATTTTTCCGACTATCGTAGTCCCCTTAGGATTACATTCGGCGCAAAAATACTGCATGCCGCCCGAGTAAATGCTTCCTGCTATTGAGAAATATAAGTCACGCATAAGCGCAAGGCAGCCTCTGTCAAAGAGCTTTTTCTCGCTCGCTCTTATTATAAGAGTGCTGTGCCCGGAGCGGTAATTGAAATACACAGGTGCCACAGAAAGCCCTCTGGGGTCAACTCCGAGTATTTTCTCGGCAAATATTCTGTCTGCTTCGGCAAGGTTGGTTTTCGAAAATCCTATAAGGAAATTATATCCATTCGAAGCGTCCGTCTCTCCTGCGGGCTCGGTTCCGAGACGCATGCTATCGAGCCTTGCGGCATCGGAATTAATGCTGCTCTTCAAGGCGCTGCACTCAGCGAAGCAGGCCATATTTTCAAATCTGCAAGCCTTGTCGTACTCCTCGTTAAGAGCCTTAAGCTCACGCTCCGCCTCGGCTACCGCCTCTTTCTTCTCGCGGTCGGGGGTTCCGTCGTTCTTAAGATATTCTGCGGCACACTCGTTAAGATGGCGCAAATCTACAAGACCCTGGCAGAAGCGCTTAAGCGGTGCTACGTCGTTTTCAATTGAGGAGCTTGTGCGCACGAGCATTATAGCCTCGCGGCATTCGGCAACTAGCCTTGAGAAATATTCAAGCGCACCGTTAGTGCATGCCCTCGGCTTCAGAGTGGAAATGTACCTTCTCACCCTGAACTCAATGCCGAGAGTTTTGTCCTGAATATCCTCGATTTCGCGGTATATGCCCTCAAGCGTGTCTAAAGATGCAGCATAGCTTTCTATGTATCCTGCATAAAAATCCGTTGCCTTAAGTTCTTTTATCTCGTTTCGCTTCTCGGATATAAGCTCCGTATATTTTTCTTTTATCGCGGCGCACTCACGCTCATAGCGCTCTCTCGCCGTCCTTATGCGTTCGCTAAGAGTACTCATCGTAAGGACTTTTTCTCCAAAATTAGTTTTTAGGATTGCGTTTATTTAAGTGTGGGGCTGTTGTTACCCTTCACCTTGTTCCATTCGGACTCGGTTCCGCTGTAATGAACGACCGCAGAGGCTGCGCCCGCGAATGCATTGTCACCCAGTCTTGTAAGGTTTTTGCCGAGGTGGACGTTAATACTCGCATAGGAATTCTTGAAAGCTTCGGCACCGATTTCCTTTACCATTGAAAGGTCAATCTCCGCAAGTATTTTACAACCGCCGAATGAAACGTCACCAACGTATTTGAGCGATTGGGGAAGATTTACCTCGGTGAGCTTTTCGCAGTTTCTGAATGCACTGTCACCAATACGCTCAAGACCGTCGCCAAAGCTTACGGTGTGAAGACTTACAGCATTCTTAAAAGCGTTTTCTTCAACCGTTTTGACGTTGTTTGCCACAACCTCCTCTATTGCAGACGCCTCAAAGGTGCTCGCTTTGATTGAGGTTATGCCGTCGGGAAGCGTGAGCTTTCCGGCAAGTCTGCTTTCGGCAAATGCGCCTTTACCAATAGAGGTAACGCCGGCGGGAATGTAATGGCCCTTGTCCGTGTCAAATTCAACGCCATCGGGAGCTACCAGCTCGGTAATGTGCGAATAAGCAAACGCTCCGTCACCTATGGTTTTTATATTCTCGCTAAGCACTACGGTGGGAACTGAGCACCAGGCAAGACCGCTATCGTCTATACTTGTCACGGTATCGGGCAGAACAATTTTGTCGTAACTGCGTCTGCCGCTTACGGAAATTCTGTCAAAGCAGCTGTCGGCTATTGAGGTTACGGTTACCCCGTCAATAACCTCCGGGATTTCAAGAACATCTTCTCCGTTATGAACGAACACTCCGACAAGCTCTCCGTCGGGGCTTACGACAAAGTCCTTAGTTCCCCAGAATTTTAAGAAGATAAGGAGAGAAAGAATTACTGCAATAACCTGAACTGCAAAGGTTACCCAGAGCAAGCACATAAGCGCATCGTCATACTCTGCGTACGTACTCATAATAGCACAAACGAGTATATGAATTGCCGTTGCTATGCCTATTGCAAGCGCTATCTGCACGCCGGCTCTGGAAACAAAGGTAAGAACTACCGAAAGAACCATGAGAGCGGCATCAACCGCGAAGAATACGTAATAACACTCGTGCTGTAAGTCGGTTAAGATGTATACCGCAATGGCAAGCGCCAGATATGCAGCAGCGCTTCCGCCGACGGCAATCAAAACGCCGATAACGAAATTCGATGCTCCGACGATAAATCCAAGTCCGATGCATGACGCGCAAATTCCGCAGGCTACCGCTACCATATTGATATAAAACGCTGCTTCGGCGTCACCCTTTGAGCGATACCAGCTCTTCGCGCTGAGCATACGGTTGGATATCATAACGTCAAGAACAAGCTCAACTGCCGAAAGCACCAGCACAGCACCCAAGGCAATGCCTATGAGGCGCGTCTGGGGTATGAAAACGAGAATTATCGCACCGATGAAAAGAGCCGCTCTGGAAATCAGAGTTACTACCATATCGGATACGCTCTTGAAGATTATCGGCTTCATAAGCATAACCGAGAAGCCGACGGCAACGAATATTGCAGCGGCAATAAACAGCATTCTGCTATCTGCAAGAAGAATCGCTCCGACAGCGCATGCGGCACAAAGCAGCACCACTATGCTGACTGATATTATAGTTCCTAAATTCTGACGGATTGCGGCAAGCCTTGCACGGCGCCTCTTTTCGTCGGCAGCCTTTTTTGCAGCTGCAGCCTTTGCACGCTTTGCTTCTTCCGCGCGGTGCTTCTCGGCTGCTTCAATCTCGGCATTGCGCTTATCAACGGCAAGTCTTGCCGCTACCATACGATTTTCAAAGTTTTCAATTCTGTCGGAAAGTGAGAAATCAAGAGAGGAACGCTTCTTGTCGTATGCCTCAAACGAAGCCAATGAATCGTCAAAGCTTCCGCTTTCAATGGTTTGAAGCAGGATTCTGTATTCCTCGGATATCTTGCGGCGCGCGTTTTCCTCTGCCTCTGCACGCTTTTTAGCCTTTTCCCTCTCGGCTTCTGCAAGAGCTTCTCTCTCGCGGCGTTCGCGGTCTATTTTTGTTTGTCTTTCTGCATCCGCCTTATTGCTGAGATATTGGAGAATCTTTGCTCTTATGCTCTCCCATTCAATCTCGAACTCATCAATGAACTCACAAATATCGAACTCAAGCGAGGAAAGCTGGTCGTTAAGCTTGTTGTATCTTTCGCAATGAGCATCGGTCACGGTTTTTGCACTCATCGCGCGCAAATCCCTTACGAGCTTTTCGTAGGGAGCTATGTATTCACTGTACTTTATTCTCCTTGCTTCTTTAATCAGCGAGTAAAGCGCATTTTCACTCTTGGTACTATCCTCACCGACTAGAGAAAGCTCAGATTCGCACCAAAGAACCTCCTCAGCCCATGCGGAATCTCTTTTCTTAACCGCAGCAAGCTTTTCTATCTTCTTGTCCAGAACGATTCCGCGCTGAAGAGCCTTTGCCTCCTCCGCTATTCTCTCAAGCTCGGGGAGCGTCTTCATCAGAATGAGAGCTTCTCTGGGATATGCGTTTATCTCCTCGTTTGCGCGCTCTACCTCACCGCACCAGAATTTGCTTCTCGGAGATGAAACGAGCATTGCAACGAGCTCGTCACCCTTTGCCGCAAGCTCTGTTATCTGTTCCCTTTGAGCCTGGGCATCACGCTTTTTCTTTTCTGCGGCACGTTCGCGTTCTATCTTCTCAAGAAGAGCCTTTTCCTCTGCATCTGCGGCAATTTTAGCCAGTCTCTTCTTTTCTTCCCTGTCGCGTCTTTCATCGGCAAGTCTTGCGTCCTCAGCTTCCTTTTCTCTGAGAAGTCGGGTTGCCTCGGCATCGGCTTTTGCCTTGGCTATCCTTGCCTCGTTTGCAAGCCTGTCTGCCTCCGCCTGTCTTGCAGCATCCGCTGCCATCTGAGCCATACGCGCCTTGTTTTCGGACTGTATCTTTGCCAAGCGTGCCTTTCCGTCTGCCTCTATTTTTGCAAGCCTTTCACGCTCAGCCTCTGCAGCCGCCTCAGCAGCCAAAGCCTCAAGTTTTTCCGCCTCTGCCTTTATGAGAGGAAGTCTGTACGCTTCGTGCGATTCGGAAAGTATATCCTTGTTTGCAAGAGTTTCACGGTCGCAAAATTCGGCTGCTTCCTTTATCCACTCAGCATCCTTCTCTCTTTGCGCGAACTTTCTGATTCTTTCGTCAAGTTCGGCTATTCTTTTAAGCTTATGCGCCTCTGCATTTCTTTCGTTGTATTTTCCCATACCGCTAAGCGATATATCGGAAAAGGCGTCAATTCCGCGTCCCTGAGGCTTTCCTTTTTTGTCTTTCATCAAAAAATCTCCTTTTCAATACTGCACGAAGCTCTCTCGCTTCGCCGATAGGATAATTGTACCGAATAGTATCTAAAAGCCCACCGCAGTCAATTACACAGTGAGCTTTTATTTATCTGGGTTTCACGAGGCAAACCCCCGTTTTTAAATTGTTAAAACAGCACCTTACTTTGCGTAGTCTACGGTTCTGCTCTCACGTATAACACTGACCTTTATCTGACCGGGATAATCAAGCTCGTTTTCTATCTTCTTGGCAATATCACGCGCAAGAAGCTTCATCTTATCGTCGCTGACAACCTCAGGCTTAACCATAATTCTGACCTCGCGTCCCGCCTGAATAGCAAAGGTTTTTTCAACTCCCTCGAAGTCGCCCGCTACCTCTTCAAGCTTCTGAAGACGCTTAATGTAATTCTCTACGTCCTCGCGACGTGCACCGGGACGGGCAGCACTGATGGCGTCGGCTGCCTGAATTATGAAATCAAGAACTCCGGCAGGCTCAACGTCGTTATGGTGTGCTTCAATGGCATGAATTATAGTCTTGTTTTCGCGGTACTTGGTTGCAATTTCAACACCGAGCTGAATATGCGAACCCTCTGCCTCTGCAGTAACCGCCTTACCTATGTCGTGAAGAAGTCCCGCTCTCTTTGCCATAGTAACGTCAACACCCATTTCGTCGGCAATGACGCCCGCAAGCATAGAAACCTCTATCGAATGGCGAAGAGCGTTCTGACCGTAAGAGGTACGGTATTTCATTCTGCCGAGAAGCTTTATAAGCTCGGGGTGCAAGCCGTGAACACCGGTTTCAAATACCGCGCGCTCTCCTGCCTGCTTTATAGCGTTGTCAACGTCGCGCTTTGCCTTTTCAACCATCTCCTCAATTCTTGCCGGATGGATTCTTCCGTCGGCAATGAGCTTTTCAAGTGCAAGGCGAGCTATCTCACGGCGTACAGGGTCAAAGCCCGAAACGGTTATTACGTCGGGAGTATCGTCGATTATAAGCTCAACTCCCGTGAGATTTTCCATAGTACGTATGTTTCTTCCCTCGCGGCCGATGATTCTTCCCTTCATTTCGTCACCGGGTATCTGAACGACGGAAATTGCAATTTCGCTTACGTGGTCTGCCGCGTAGCGCTGAATAGCAAGAGAGAGAATGTCCTTTGCCTTGCCCTCTGCTTCGTCACGGAATTTTTCCTCGTACTCTGCTATCTTAAGAGCGGTTTCGTGCTGCATTTCGCTGTCAAGCTTTGCAACCAGCTCGCTCTTCGCCTCTTCTCTTGTAAGGCCTGCCATTTTCTCAAGCACCTGAGTTTGCTTCTCAAGTACTCCCTCGGTCTCTGCCTTTAACTTATCCAAAGCCGCATGCTTGTCTGCAAGCGCCTGCTCCTTTCTCTCAAGACCGTCAAGCTTGGCATCAAGAGTTTCCTCCTTCTGCGTTATGCGTCTTTCAAGTCTGGAAACCTCTTTCCTACGCTCCTTAACGTCAAAATCTGCCTCCTTCTTCATCTGGAAAATCTCTTCCTTAGCGGAAATGATAGCTTCCTTCTTTGCGCTTTCGGCATTTTTGATAGCGTCTTCAAGAATTTTTCTGGACTGCTCCTCAGCGGAGCCGAGCTTTTTTTCTGCGATTGAACGTCTCAAAATAAAACCTACGATGCCGCCGACGACGACGCCACCGCAGATACCGATTATCAATGATAACGGATCCATTTACACCTCCTCGATTACTTTCGGTAATCTCATATATTAATTTATAATTTGAATTTCGGGTGAGCACACCAACACGGTACAGGTTAAGGGGACATGCATCGAATGTCAAAATGCTCATGCATATATTATAAAATATAATTTTACTAAAGTCAAGATATTTTTAGCTCTCCCGTCCGAATTGTTAGGAAAAATACCAATAATTCAAAAAATAAAGGCCATCAATCAAATTTATCCTGCAATTTGCAAACTTTTATTAACATTTTGCCAAAAGTTGCCGACTGCTATTGACAACACACTCTGCGCAGATTATAATCGTAAATAAAGTATCGCGCATAACGCGGTTCATATGAGGAAAAAAGCGATGAAAATTTACGGCAAAGTTATTGACGAAAAGACCAAATGTGCCATGGCCGGTATAGCCGTGAGCGACGGACGAAGCATCACGCTTACCGACGAGGAGGGCTTCTATTCAATCGAAACGTGGGAAAAGGCAAAGCTCGTTTACCTGTGCGCTCTCACGCGCGGTCATGACGACTGGTATTTCAATCTTTCGTCGGGACGCGAAGAATATAATTTCATAGCAAGATTCGAGCAAAGCGGTTCCGATTTCAGCTTCTTTCACTCCTCGGATATTGAGGTCAGCGGCCGAGAAGAGCTTACCTTCAACGATTTTATGAGAAAAGAGGTCAAATCTCACAAGCCCGCATTTTACATACACGGGGGTGACATTGAAAGAGACGAGGGTCTACGCAGAAGCTATCTCATAATGAACCGCGAAACCGTAGGCTGTCCCGTCAGATATTGCATAGGCAATCACGATTTCAGAGGTGACGACTGGGGCGAATCGGTATACGAGAAATACTACGGTCCCACCTTCTACTCCTTTGACCTCGGCGGAGTTCACTTTGTAGTTCTCTCCCTTTTACAAGGAGATAAGCCCGGGCTTTATACAAGAGAGGACCAACAGACCTGGCTCAAAGCCGACCTTGAGCTTCTCTCAAAAGGTCAGCGCGTATTCGTATTCTGCCACAGCTGGCAGGATTACCTTGAGTGGAATTGCGGCGAAGAACCAAAAAACAGCATAGTCAATCTCAAGGATTATAGATACACGGGGTGCGCTTTCGGGCATCACCATACGAATTTGCTTCACGAGGAGGACGGCATATTTTATATCTGCTCCTCGCGTCCGGACAGCGGAGGAATAGACTCCTCGATTGCCGCTATCAGAAAGGTTTCATTCACCGAGCAGGAGCTTTCATCGGAGCTTATATACTACGGTGACAGCACCGAATGCGACGCCGAGTTCGAATGGGAAGCAAAGCTTGACGGAACCGTCGAATACGGGGCGCCGATAATCGATAGCGGACGCGTATATGTTGCGACGAACGACGACGGATATCCAAAGAAATGCGGCATTTACGCTCTTGATTTTGAAAACGGAAATAACGTGTGGCAAATCCCGCTCGCTGACGGCATAAAAGGCGGATTGCTTCTTGACGAAGGATTCCTTTACGCACAAACGACGCACGGAACCCTCATGAAAATCAGAGCCGCAGACGGAGAGCTCGTCGCCTCTATTCAGGTGTCCGAATCTCCTACGTATTTCAACTCAACCACGCCTATCGCCGCAGGTGATAAAATTCTTGCAGGAAGACAAATGCCGATTGTGGCAACCGATAAAAATCTAAAAAACGTTTTATGGACAGCGGCAGGCGCCAGAAATTCAATTACGGCAGGGAAGGTCTTATACGACCCTGAGCGCAACATAGCCATAACCGGCATCAACTGGTCCTACACGTGTGCTCTAAACTGCGACACGGGTGAGCTTCTCTGGACTCAAAACGGTGACAGAGGCGCATCATTCTGCTCCTCCACCCCCATAATATCCGACGGCACTCTTTACACATCCGGGCTTTACTCGGTAGTGAAAATAAATCTCGAAGACGGAAATATGATAGCAGCCTGCAGCACGGGTGGCTCAAGAATGGATTCGTCAGGTGCCCCCGCAGACGACGGAGACACGTTGTATTACCCCACCGGCAGCACCGGCGTTATCGCACTCGACAAGGCGACTCTTAAAAAGACGCTCGTTTTCCCGGCAGGCAAAAATGCACTTTTCTCTACACCGTACATAACCGGCAAAAGCCTCGAAACCGTAGAAGGAACCCCGATAATTTTTGGGGACACTCTGATTTTTGCCGACAACGCAGGAACGCTCAGATATTACGACAAGAACACGGCAGAGCTTAAAAAATGTATGCATCTCGGCGAGCCGATAACAGCATCTTTGGCAATGCAGGACGGATACCTCATAGCCGCAGGATTCTTCGGCGGAATAAAGAAAATCAAAATATAGCAAAGCTCATTCGCACCAAAAGCGGCGGATTATGATTTACTTGATAGGTAAGGTTAAAATTCGAGATAATATGAGTATATTATAAGGTTTTTACTGAAGCCTTGCGACGATAAATTTCATTAAGGGTTGCCTAAAAATCGGCAGCCCTTTCTTTTTTAAATTCCGGTATTTTCTGTCACTCAAAGTGCGCTTTTGCTTATTGTTAACAAAAAATTCATAACATTTCAGGTAAAAACACTTGACTTTCGTGGCATAATGTATTATATTATTAGCGGTAAGGTTAGCACTCTGTGTCGTAAAGTGCTAAAAATACTAAGATGATAGAAAGGCGCCGCGGTTTACGGTAAGGGTGTGAATTTATGGACAGCTCCAAGCTTACACCGAGAAAGCAGCAAATACTTCTCTCAATAGTCAACGCGCATATCAATCTCGGGGAGCCGGTCGGCTCAAAGTATCTGTCGCAAAACTCCAAAATATCCGCATCTCCCGCAACTATCAGAAACGAGATGGCAGAGCTTGAGGCTATGGGATACCTCGTTCAGCCCCACACCTCTGCAGGAAGAGTTCCGTCAGAGCTTGGATACCGATTCTACGTTGACGCGCTGGTTCACTCCTACAACGAAACCAAGCACGAAATTCAGGAAATAAACGAAAGACTCCAATACAAGCTCACCGAAATGGATCAGATTCTGGCGGAGGCCTCGCATCTTGCGTCGTCCTTCACCGATTACACCGGCATTGCATTCAAAACCGGAGGCGGCAAGGTGCGCATCAGCAGATTCGATGCCGTTTATATGTCGGAAAGAAGCTTCCACCTCGTCATGACCTTCTCAGGCGAAATTGCAAAATCAAGAACTGTAAGCCCCGGATTCTATATCACAAGGGAAGACGTTGCAAGATTTGCCGATGCGGCGAATATATATCTTGCAAATCTCACAAGTGACGAGATAACGATGCCTCTGATAATGAAGCTTGAAGCTATCATGGGCGGCTCGGCGGCGCTGGTTCACCCCGCAATCAAGGCAATCTACGAGGTTATGAGCGAGCTTGACACCGCCGATATAAAGGTCGAGGGAGTCAATAAGCTCTTGAAATTCCCCGAATACTCAGACGTTTCCAAGCTCAGAGACTTACTCGGAGTGCTTGAGGAAAAGGATAAGCTTCTCGACGTTATCGAATCGAGAACCAGAAGCGACGACGGCATAAACGTATTCATCGGAACCGAGGACGGAGAGGATATCATGAGCAATACGACCGTGATATTCAAGCACGTAACTATCGGGGGGAAGCGAGTTGCAATAGGCGTTATCGGTCCTCGCAGAATGGACTACGAAAAGGTAATTCACATGATACACTCGCTGACGCGAAGTCTTGACAATATGTTCAGCGACGAGCCTCCGAGGCTCAGTGACGGCAGCGATACACATTAATCCGACGCAACGGAATGCATACACGCCACCCGTGTACGCACGAAATGATATTAAGGAAAGGTATTTGACGTGGAAAACAAGACCAATAAGGACGAACAGATAAACGAGGGCACCGCAGAGGAGCTCGCGAAGGACGCTGCGGCAGGCGCGGAGGATACAGAGTCCTGCGAAAAGCTGCTTCTTGAAAAAATCAGCGAGCTTGAGGCTCAGATAAAGGAGCGTGACGACAAGTACGTTCGCATGCTTGCGGAGTATGACAACTTCAGACGCCGCTCAAGAGAGGAAAAGGATGCACTTTACGATGCTGCAGTATCGGATACGGTTTCGGTGCTTCTTCCCATAATAGATAATCTCGAGCGTGCTCGCGGGTTCGAAAACAGAGAGCAGGTTAAAGAGGGACTGATTATGATAGCCAACTCCGTTGACTCGGTGCTTGAGAAGCTAAAAATCGAGGCAGTAGGAAAGCCGGGCGAGAAATTCGACCCGAATCTTCACAATGCAGTTCTTCATACCGAGGACGACTCTCTCGGTGAGGGTGAAATCGTAGAGGTATTCCAGAAGGGATACAAAAAGGGTAGCAAAATCATTCGCTTTGCAATGGTAAAAACCGTTAACTGAGCGGCATACAATTAAGATAATAATAAATTTTCTATATACAAAGGAGAAAAACAAAATGGGAAAAATCATAGGTATAGACCTTGGTACAACTAATTCGTGCGTTGCTGTTTTCGAAGGCGGCGAGCCTATCGTTATAACCAACCCCGAGGGAGCAAGAACTACCCCTTCGGTAGTGGCATTCACTAAAGACGGTGAACGTCTTGTAGGTCAGGTTGCTAAGCGTCAGGCAGTAACCAACCCCGACAAAACCATAAGCTCAATCAAAAGGGATATGGGTACCGACGCTAAGGTGTCAATCGACGGCAAGTCGTACACTCCCCAGGAAATTTCGGCAATGATTCTTCAGAAGCTTAAGGCAGATGCAGAAGCATATCTCGGTTCCTCGGTAACCGAAGCGGTTATAACCGTTCCCGCTTACTTCACCGACGCTCAGCGTCAGGCAACCAAGGATGCAGGTAAGATTGCAGGCCTTGAGGTAAAGAGAATTATCAACGAGCCCACAGCGGCAGCTCTTGCATACGGAATTGACAAGGAAGAGAGCCAGAAAATAATGGTATTCGACCTTGGAGGCGGAACCTTCGACGTATCGCTCCTTGATATTTCCGACGGAGTATTTGAGGTTCTTGCAACTGCAGGAAACAACCGTCTTGGCGGTGACGATTTTGACGACAGAATCGTTAACTGGATGGCAAACACCTTTGCCGCGGAAAACGGCGGAATCGATCTTCGTAAGGATAAAATGGCTCACCAGCGTCTTAAGGATGCCGCAGAGAAGGCTAAAATCGAGCTTTCCGGCGTTATGAGCACAGCGATTTCCCTTCCCTTCATTACTGCAGACGCAACCGGCCCCAAGCACTTTGAGGCAACTCTTACCAGAGCTAAGTTCGACGAGCTCACCCACGACCTCGTTGAAGCAACCATGGCTCCCACCAAGAAGGTTCTTGCAGATTCCGGACTTTCCGCAGGCGAGATTTCAAAGGTCCTTCTTGTCGGAGGATCCACCAGAATCCCCGCAGTTCAGGATGCAGTTAAGAAATTCATCGGCAAAGAGCCGTTCAAGGGCATCAACCCCGACGAGTGCGTAGCTCTCGGTGCTGCAATTCAGGGCGGCGTTCTCGGCGGTGACGTTAAGGACGTTCTTCTCCTCGACGTTACTCCCCTTTCGCTCGGTATTGAGGTTCTTGGCGGCGTATTCAATAAGATTATAGAGCGCAACACCACCATTCCCGTAAAAAAGAGCCAGATTTATTCCACTGCGGCAGACAATCAGTCTTCTGTTGAAATACACATTCTCCAGGGCGAGCGCGAAATGGCGGCAGGAAACACCACACTCGGAAGATTCATTCTTGACGGAATCCCCGCAGCACCCCGCGGAATCCCTCAGATTGAGGTTACCTTCGATATCGACGCTAACGGTATCGTTAACGTAACTGCTCAGGATAAGGGCACCGGCAAGGAGCAGCATATCATAATTACCTCCTCCACAAACATGTCCAAGGAGGATATTGAAAAGGCAGTCCGCGAGGCAGAAAAGTTTGCCGAGGAGGATAAAAAGCAGAAGGAAGCTGTCGAAACCAAGAACATGGCTGAGAATATGATTTTCCAGACCGAAAAGTCGATGAACGAGCTTGGTGACAAGATTACCGATGCCGACAAGGCTCCCGTTAACGAGGCTATCGCAAAGCTTCGCGAAACCATAAACGGTGGCGACACGGAAGCAATCAAGGCCGATACCGAGGCTCTCCAGAAGGCGTTCTACCCCATTGCCGAAAAGATTTACGCAGAGCAGCAGGCTCAGGGCGGTGCCGCAGGCGGTGCAGGCTTCGACCAGGGCGCAGACGCAAACGGTGACGTTTACGGTGCTGATTTCGAAGACAAAACCTAATTAACAAAACAGTCCCGAAGGCAGCCTCTGCTGTCTTCGGGCGCACTGATAAAACCACAAAAATCAACATACGTGCCGTGGCGTGTCGAATTTTGGCATCACACGGCAGGAGAATCCAATGGCAGATAAAAGAGATTATTATGAGGTCCTCGGTGTTAGCAAAACTGCCACAGAGGACGAAATAAAAAAGGCTTACCGAAAGCTCGCCAAGCAATATCACCCCGACCTTCACCCCGGTGATGCAAAGGCAGAAGCCGCATTCAAAGAGGTAAATGAGGCATACGACGTGCTTTCGACTCCCGAAAAGCGTCAGAAATACGACCAGTACGGTCACGCTGCCTTTGACCCCGCGGCAGGAGGCGGTGCAGGCTTTGGCGGATTTGGCGGATTCGGAAGCGCCGATTTTGATTTCGGTGACATATTCTCATCGTTCTTCGGAGGCTCAAGCCGTTCATCAAGAAGCAACGTAATAGATGGCGACGATATTATGGCGCGTGTCAATATAAGCTTTGACGAGGCTGCATTCGGCTGCAAGCGCGAGGTAAGCTTTGCAAGAATCGAGGCGTGTCCGGAATGCAGTGCCAGTGGAGCAGAAAAAGGGACGAAGCCCGAAACCTGCTCGCATTGTAAGGGCACGGGACGTGTCACGGTACAGCAACAATCCATGTTCGGATACGTTCAGACTCAGCGCGCCTGTCCCGAATGTCGCGGCACGGGTAAAATCATCAAAAACCCCTGCAAAAATTGCAACGGCAAGGGATATATCAAGGTCAAGAAGAAGCTCGATGTCACAATCCCCGCAGGAATTGACACGGCTCAGAGAATAATTCTGCGCGGCCAAGGCTCCGCAGGACGAAACGGCGGCGTTAACGGTGACCTAATTATTGAGGTAAGGGTTGCTCCGCACGACATATTCACAAGAGATGGCAACAATCTCTACTGCGAGGTGCCCATCTCATTTGCGGAAGCGACGCTCGGTGCAGAAATTGATATCCCTGTTTTAGGCGGTAAGACGGAAAAGTACAGCATTCCCGAGGGCACTCAGTCAGGAACCACCTTTACCCTTCGCGGCAAAGGCATTGCCGACGTTAATACAAAACGGCGCGGCGACCTTTACATTACCGTTAATGTAGAAACGCCCAAGAACCTCTCCGCAGAGCAAAAAAGGCTTCTCAGTGAGTTTGCAAAATCTCTTGGCGAATCGAACACCAAGACAAAGGAAAGCTTCTTCAAAAAGATATTTGGCAGAAGCTGATATGTCTTTCTTAACCTCTATATACAAAGCGAGCCGCCTGCAAAAAGCAGTTTCGGCTCGCTTTATGCTTTCACGTGCAATTCTAAATTTTCGCCTTGAAAGGACAGATTTTGAGCAAAATTAATGCTGCACGCCTCAAGGCATCCGATTATAAACCTATACACGCAACGGCACTTCTTATGCAAAAATTCAGTTATTTACAAAATAGCTTTGCTAACGCAAAAAATCACACGCCCCCCGCTAAGCAAGGAGGGCGTGTGATTTTACTATATATCAGTAAGATGCGCCATATGTGAAAATTCGCCGGGTAAAAAGCTATTGCCGTCAAAATAAAGAACACTCACTGATGCATTGTAGGGGAATGGAACATCCGGATTAAATTCAGCGCCTGCCTCTGCCGTAATTTTTGACCAGAAAGCGCGCATCGCCGCTGCGTGAAACGCCAAGACTACAGTTCGGCCCATATTCTCTCTGGCAATCTCCTCTATTCTTTCGTATATACGCTCTCGCAGATGCGGAACAGCCTCGCCGCCGGGGGGCGTAAAGGTGGAAAAGCTCACGCACCAAAGGTCAAACTGCTCCTTGTAAAGAGTTTCCAACTCGGAAATGGCAAGTCCCTCCCAATCTCCTACAAAAAGCTCACGCAGCCTACGGTCAGGCTCTACGGGAAGTCCTACCGCCTTCCCTATCTCACACCCGGTGCTAAAAGCTCTCTTAAGGTCGCTTGAGTAAATTTTATCAATATCGACACTTTTCAAAAGCTGTGCCGTGCGTCTTGCCTGCTCGTATCCACGCTCGGACAAATCCAAATCGGTGTGCCCAAGGAAAGCTCTGACGGCATTTCCCAAGCTTTCGCCATGCCTTACTAAAAGCAGACGGCACTTCCCTGCTTCGCTCGGCAAAAGCTTTAAGGGAGACATATCCGGAGCCGTTTTCTCGGGGAAACGAGGCAGTCCATCGGTTCCAACGTCAGTCGCGCCCGGCTCTTTTTTAATTTTTTGCAGTTTT
The DNA here is from genome assembly GCA_045588085.1 of Eubacteriales bacterium. Taxonomy (GTDB): domain Bacteria; phylum Bacillota; class Clostridia; order Oscillospirales; family CAG-272; genus UBA1740. The sequence continues at coordinate 15,438 of JAZNDN010000026.1, read as the reverse complement.
TCAGCAATTTCTTCAAGCTTTTTTTCGTTAGCCATTGTCACTTTATACTCCCCGAGGCAAAAACTATTCTCTTTCCCCCGTTTTTCTTGTCCACCCTTACAGGATTTATAGACTATTTTTTCGTAATTTTTCGTAATATGTATCGGCTTAAAACCACGACCTTACACTTTAGCCGAAACCGAGCTGCCACGCCAAAAAAATCCAACGCACGCCGGGCAGAACCATGCGCATCGCGGCAAAGAGCAAAACGTCGAAATAGGTTCGCACGCCCTCGTTTGCAACGCGCAGCAATGAGACGTATTCCAGAACCGCGGAGCATAAACACCACCGTGCAAAATCCAACTAAGCATTTTACACCAAATGTAAAAATAAGCATCAGGTCAGATACCGGTTGGAGTTCTCTTTATTAAAATCGGCAATGAAGCATACCCGTGCGCAGTTTTGCAGGTGGCAAAGCCTTATTGAATGCTGCCAATTATCGCTGCGTCAAATCGACTAAGCATTAATTACGCCAACGCAAAACGCGGGGCGCTGACAAGCCATTCCATCAGAAACTGAAGCTTTGCATGCGTCGCATAGCTCGCAAATTTGGGAGCTCTACCGCAAACCTCAAATTCCGCAAAGGCTTGTGCGGTTTGTCAATAGTATAGCACAAAAAACCTATCATGTCAACCCCCATGGCAAGTCCGTTTTACCGTTTAAATTACGGAAAATTATAGTAAAGAATTAACAAATTTCTTAAAATAATCATAAGCCGTTTTTCGTATTTTTTACGATATATTTTGCTATTTTTTTCAAAAAATCAGCAAAAGCGCGCAACACAGCGAAAAAATCCGATAAAAACCACGGAGCAGAATTTATTTCCATATTCTTCCATTAAATTGCATTAATTTTCGGGTTCCGCCCGTTCAACGCGGACTGAGGCTGGAGGTTGTACGCCTGAAACAAAATTATACTCGCAATACGGCATTTCCTTCATTTTGGCGCGGTTGCTTCGCAAATAAGAGCTTAATTGAAGCAAAAGCAGCGCAATTCTTCGCAATAAAGCAACGGTTTGTATATGGCGGTGTTTCTTCTGCGTTTTTGTTTTGGTTTGTTTTTGGCTTATGTTTCACGTGAAACATTGGGCTAAATCGGTCATTTTCCTTTTTTGCTCTGCTATTTTCCATAAAAATCGGTTTTTGTATAAAAATCAGCTTTGTTTGTATATAACCAAACAGGGTATTTAATATTTTTCGCACATATTCTCCGCATTAATATATATCCTCTTTTTAACAAAATCAATCATTGTTTCACGTGAAACATTCGATAAATTGTGTTTTTTCTTTTGTTTCTATTGAAAACAGAAGCGTTTTGTGGTATAATATACGCAGAAATCCTTGCAAAGCAAGTCTTAGGCGCTATGCGCCCGATGCATTCGCATCCTGCGCACCTTGAATCAAGGCAGAAAAATGCCCTTGCGAGCAAGCATTTTTATTTATGATATAATATACGCAGAAATCCTTGCAAAGCAAGTCTTAGGCGCTATGCGCCCGATGCATTCGCATCCTGCATGCCTCGGACCATGGTGTAAAACGCCCTTGCGAGCAAGCATTTTTTAGTTATGGTATAATATACACGGTTGATTACGATATAACAGCTGAAAACGCAGGTATGATATTTATGCGATTCTTTCAGCGACAGCAAGGAGGCGCATTCTTTGGCAAAAATTATTTCTTTTTCCAACCAAAAAGGCGGAGTAGGGAAGACAACGTCCTGCGTTAATATTTCCGCCCAAATAGCCAACAAAGCTAATAAAAAGGTTCTGATTATCGATATGGACCCGCAGGGTAACGCCACAAGCGGTCTTGGACTGCCTAAATCTAAGATAAAAAGGACAATTTATGACGTAATTATAGGAAAATGCAATGCAAATGACGCTATAATTAAAACCAGATTCAAAAATCTTTCCATAATACCGGCAACTATAGACTTAGCGGGAGCCGAGCTTGAGCTGCATCAGCTGGAAGACGCTGCAGACGAGCGTTTTAATTACACAAAAATAGCAATCGAATCTATAAAAGAAGATTTTGACTACATATTTATTGATTGTCCGCCGTCATTGGGTATGCTCACAGTCAAGGCTTTGTCTATTTCTGACGGAGTTGTGATACCTATGCAGTGCGAATTTTACTCGCTTGAGGGTATGTCTCAGCTTTATAACACCATAAAGCGAATACGCCAGCTCTTCAATCCGGAGCTGCGAGTGGTCGGAATACTTCTTACTATGTATAACGGAAGACTGACCTTGACGAATCAGGTCGTAGGAGAGTTGAAAAAGTATTATGCTGACACTCTTTTCAAGGTTCCCATTTCCAGAACCGTCAGACTTTCCGAGGCTCCCGGATACGGAGAGCCTATATGCTACCACGACCCATACGGTAAAGGCGCTCTGGAATATGCTGCAGTCGCCAAAGAGCTTATGCTCAGAATATAATTTCCATTTATTTCCACAAAAGAAAGGGATTTGACATGGCTAAACGACATAGCGGACTCGGAAGAGGATTAGATGCCATATTTTTAGACAATGCACTGGAGAAACAATCCGGTGAGAACGAAATTACACTTCTCAAGCTCTCATCAATCGACCCGAAAGCAGACCAGCCCAGAAAGTATTTTGACCGCGAAGCGCTGGAAGAGCTTGCTACCTCCATTAAGGAGAACGGACTTTTGCAGCCTATTCTCGTTCGTGAATACGATGATTCCGGCAGATATCAGATAATTGCCGGGGAACGCAGATTTCGCGCATCAAGGCTCGCAGAGCTCGACGTGATACCCGCAATCGTTCTTGACAGAGATGACCGCAAAACCGCAGAAATATCGCTTATTGAGAATATTCAGCGTGAGGATTTGAATCCAATCGAAGAGGCAATGGCATATAAAGCGCTGCTTGACGATTACAGCCTCACCCAAGAGGAGCTTGCCGAAAGAGTAGGGAAGAGCAGAAGCGCCGTTGCCAACGCAATGAGGCTACTTGATTTACCTGAGGACGTCTTGGAGATGGTCGCAATAGGAGATATTTCCGCAGGCCATGCGAGAACTCTGCTTGGCGTAAAGCGCCGCGAAAACATGCGCCTTCTGGCTAACAAGGTGGTTGAAAACGACCTGTCGGTTCGTCAGCTCGAAGAAGAGGTAAAAAGAATCAACCGCGAGCCTAAAGACGCCGAGGACGAAGAGAGCACTCCTTTGGTTGATTACTATCGCGAGATGGAGCTGCGCATGCAGTCGCACCTGGGAAGAGTCGTCAAAATCAAAGGCTCAGGCAAAAAGAAATCCGTTACTCTTTTTTACGAGGACAACGAGGATTTAGACGTGCTTCTCAAGAGCATTTGCGGAGATAACTTTTTGAGTGAAGACTGATTTTGCAAACTATAATTTACAAAAACAGGGATAAAGCAAATGGAAATACTAAAAAGATTTTATAATGACTATATATGTCTTAACCTTTCGAGTTATGAAAACATAGGGCTTAATTTTGAGATAAACAAGCTGATAACATTTTTGGCGATAGGCCTTATCATAGCCGCATTCGGAATACACCGTCATCAAACAAACATATACCTTCTCTTTAAAAAGCTTATAAGAACCGACGCTATCGGAGAATCTCGCGCAATAAGCCTCAGTGACCTCAAGCTTGCCTCTCACAAGCCTGTACGCCGCCTGGCAACAAACCGCGAGGGCGCCCTCAGAAGATGCCTTATGATAGCCTACGACAATGAAACCGCATCAATGGGAGCAGCGGAAGGTTTGGGGGCAAACGAAGCTTCGGAAGCCGAAGCAGAAAGTAAATCCGTAACGTCCGAAAGCGCAGCCGTGACGACAATCGAAAACAAGCCGCCTTCAGACAGCACCAATTCGGAAACCGAAGGCAAAGCTCAAGCCAACACCAAAGACGAGAGCGCAAGCTCGTCCGAAAAATCAAAATATTATGCTGTACCGGTTGCTCAGGACGGGCTCATCAGCCCTGACGCCAAGCTTTATATTCCCGAGGAAAAACGCGATTTTGCAGAGCATCTTCTCTCGTCATGCGAAACCTCGCTTCCTAAATTTCTTATAACGGTAGGTCTTATCGTGGGACTTTACGCGGCTCTTATATTCACGATGCCTCTGATTCTTTCCGGTATTGATTCCATGCTGGCAAAATAACCAACGCGAGAGGTATCACCTTTAAAAACAATGGTGGGGAACTGTTAATTCCTCACCATTTTTATTTATATATCCATTATTATGGGCAAAATCATAGGCTTTCTCTTGGTTTCTCTGAATATAAACTTCGCTATGTCGTCTCTGACAGCGGCTTTTATGCCCGAAAAATCCCAAATTCCAGCATCGAGCACGCGGTTTAATGCATCCTCTGCAATACGCTTGGTTTTGTCCATAAGGTCGGTGGATTCCTTTACGTAAACAAATCCGCGCGACACGATATCAGGGCCTGATATTATAAGCCCCTCGCGTATATCAACGCTGGCAACCACTACAACAAGACCGTCCTCGGCAAGATGCTTTCTGTCACGAAGAACTACGCTGCCGATATCTCCGACGCCGGAGCCGTCAACAAGAACGCTTCCTGCGGTTACGCTGCCTGCAAACGCAGCCGTATCGGCACCTATCTCAAGAACCTTTCCAAGCTCGGATACGAAAATGTTATAGGATGGAATACCCATAAATTCTGCTATTTCCTTGTTCGCATAAAGGTGTCTGTACTCACCGTGAATAGGCATAAAATACTTAGGCTTTGTAAGCGCCATAAGAAGCTTTATCTCCTCGCGGCATGCATGCCCCGAAACGTGAACGTCCTCAACCGAATCGTTAACAACCTTAACGCCGTTTTTAACGAGTGCATTTATAATTTTTCCAACCAGCTTTTCATTTCCGGGAATAGCGCTTGAGCTGAGAACCACGACGTCATTTGAATTAAGCTTTATTTTATCGTGCTCGGAAAAGGCTATTCTGTAAAGAGCAGACATAGGCTCTCCCTGGCTGCCCGTAGTTATGAGGGTTATTTCCTCAGGCCTGTAACGCTTGACGTTGTTAACGTCTATCAGAACGTCATCCGGAAGCTCCATATATCCAAGCTCTACCGCAGCTCCTATTACGTTTATCATGCTTCGGCCGAGAACGGCTACCTTTCTGCCGTATTTGGCGCTGGCATCTATAATCTGCTGAACTCGGTGCACGTTAGACGAAAACGTAGCAATTATAAGACGCGAATGCTCGTTCTGCATGAAAATTCTGTCAAGCGAATTTCCAACAGTTCTCTCAGACGGTGTGTATCCCGAACGCTCAGCATTCGTTGATTCGCAAAGAAGAAGCTCCACGCCCTCCTTGCCGATTTCGCCTATTCGGGTTAAATCCATTATTCTTCCGTCGATTGGAGATACGTCAAGCTTGAAATCTCCGGAATGGAAAACGGTACCAACGGGCGTCCTCAGCGCAATAGCGCAGGCATCGGCAATAGAGTGGTTCACGTGGATAAATTCAGCCTTGAAAACACCCAGATTTATAACGTCTCCTGCCTCAACCGTGTAGAGTCTTGGATGATTTGGAGGAGGATTTTCGTCAAGCTTCCCCTCAAGAATTCCCAGCGAAAGACGAGTTCCGTATATAGGAACGTCAATGCTTGAGAGCAGATACGGAACTCCTCCTATATGGTCCTCGTGTCCGTGAGTGATAAGAACCGCACGGACCTTGTGTGCATTTTTTGTAAGATAGGAGAACTCCGGTATAACAAGGTCAACGCCCGGCATATCCTCATCGGGAAAGGCAAGTCCCGCATCAACAACTACAATATCATCGCCGTACTCGAACACCGTCATGTTCTTTCCGATTTCCTGAAGACCTCCCAAGGAAATAACCCTGAGTTTTCCCTTAGCCTTAGTCTTCCTTTCATTTACCCCACGGTGCGTGTCGTGTTTTTTTGCAATTTTATTCTGCAAAACAGGATTTTCCTCACGGGAAAATACCGCAGCGGCACTCGCGGTTTTTGTTTTTGCCAATACCGTCTTTTTGGCAGGAATACCGTCTTGAAGACCCTTTGCGCCTTTTACATTTTTATCAGCAGAAGCATGTGCCTTCGTCTGTCTGCGCAATTCCTTGCTCGCAGAATCTTTATTGTTTTTTCTTTGTGCCGATTTATTTCCGTCGGCCTTTTTATAATTTCTATCTGCGTGAACCTCTTGGGAAGAGCTCTTTTTAAATCCAATGACTACCTCACGCTTTATATTTTTCTTGATTTCTTTTTTGTGTTTTTTTATCTCATTCATATATTATATTTATATTTTAAGTCGTTAATTGTGTTTGTATGAACCTCTTATCAGCTATAAGAAATACACACATCTGTAATCCTCATACTATTATAAGGAAAACCAGCGCCGACAGTAAAGCACCTGAGCCAAACAGCAAAGCACCAATCCATCCGATTCTTGAAAATCCTCTTTTACCCTTACCCGTGTTAAAATTCTCGCGTATTATTCTGTTTGCCTCGGTTACTATTTCATTTTCGGGACGGAGCGCTGTGCTTTCCTCGTTAACCACGAAATAAGCCTCCTCAAAAAACTCGCTCCCCGTGTTTTTCATGTAAATTACTCTTTTTTGATAACCTCTCATGCCTCTCTCCGTTTGCCACTTATCATCTCACGGCACATTATAGACACATACGGGAGGTTTTATTCTTTTTGTTTTGTTTTTATATAAGCCGCAGAAGATTTACCTCTGCGGCTTGCCGTATACTTTACACGGTCCACGGTCGGCAGGCTTTTAACCCGGCTTTGAAAAGTACGTTTCCGACAGCTCTGCCGTGAAAATTCTCTCTTTCCGCCGTCACCGCTCGGTAATTATTTTTTGCCGAAAATTCTTCCGAAGAAGCCTTTTTTCTTATCTGCAACCGCCTGAGAATCCTCCGCCTTAGGCTCTTCCTTGACAGGAGTCTGCAAAGCTTCCTCTTCGGTATTTTGCTCTACCTGCGCTGCAGGCTCAATGAGCTCTTCAGCCTCAGCCTCAAGTGCCACAGGCTCGGAAGCCTCTGCCTCATCTTCGCTTACCTCTTCCTCAGAAAGTCCTTCTTCGGCAAGGATGCGAGCTCTTATTCTCGCTTTCTCCTCTGCGCTTATTCTTGTTCTTTTCTTCTTTTCGGGCATTTGCTCAACGTAGTTTTCGTCAAGAAGATTATCGATTGAAATACCAAAGGTTGCCTTAAGTGCTATAAGGTTGTTAGCATCCGGCGCGGACTTGCCGGATTCCCACTTGTAAACAGACTGGCGGGAAACTCTGATTGCACTTGCCAGCTCATCCTGGGATAAAGAATTCTTTTTTCTGAGTATTACGAGTTTTTCTCCTAAAGTCATTTCATTTTCCTTTCCGCTTTTAAAAGCATTGCCTTTTATTTTACACCGTCATCCTTGAGCTCGTCATAATAATCCGAATCAAAATAGGTAGTAAAGGTAGTGGTTGCAAGTCTCCAACCACCCGATTCCTCTATAAGTCCTATAGTCAACGTCTTTTCCTGCTTTTTTCCCGCAGAGGTAGTAACAACAACGTCAATTTCAACAAAAACCGTTTCAAGCTTTGATTCAACGGCACGAATGCTGTCGTAATCATACTCTAGCGTATCCTTAAGGATAACGTCGGCATTCTTGTATACCATTATACATTCAGGCTCGTCTGTAAGGGTATTATATTTCTGGTAATATCTTGCAAATCCCAGAAATTCACCGCTCTCGGATGCACTCTCGCCAAGCTTGGTTTCCATTATGACGTTATACATAGACGAGCTGAAAACCTCTTTGGTTTTCTTTTTTAAGTCGTTTATTGTCTGTATACCGTACGATGCTGCAAATGAAGTATCAGCAGGATAGTAGTATCCGGACGCATTGGTGGAATCCGTCGTTGCGGGTATTCCTTCTCCGTAGTAAATGTAATTGAGAAGTATGGAGGCCTTTATAAGACTTTCGGCCTCCTTCTCTACTTCAGCTGCGTCGTATTCGCGGTTTTTTGCACATGAAAACATCGAAAAAGAGAGCAAAATGATAACAACTGTTAGCAAAAAGCTGGTTATTCTAGTTTTCATTAAAAGCTCTCCTCCTCATCAAGAGGTGCTTTTTCACCGGCGGGATTTGAAGGAGCAGGAGGCAATTCCTCCTCAAGCTTGCGGCTCTCCTCCTCTATTTCCTCACTCTTTTCAAGTCTTGAAACGGTGACTATGGAGCTCTCCTCGGCAAGACGCATTACTATAACGCCGGATGCGGTTCTGGAATATACGTTAACGTCCGAAACGCTCATTCTTATAATAGTTCCCGAATCGGTAATAAGCATGATATCGTCGTCATCGCTGACTGTTGCTATTGCAGCAAGCTTTCCGCTCTTATCGGAAATCTTATGACAAGCAACACCCTTACCGCCTCTGTGCTTCATTTCGCGGAAGTCCTCAAACAGAGTACGCTTTCCGAGTCCCTTTTCGGTTATGGTGAGAAGCTTTCTTTCTTCGTCTACAACGGCTACGCCTACTACGTAATCGTCCTCGGCAAGCGTTATACCGCGCACACCTCTTGCTCCTCTGCCCATGCAGCGTACGTTGCCTTCCTCAAATCTTACTGCCATACCGCATCTGGTTGCAATAATGAGGTTTTCGTCGCCCTTGGTGTGACGGACGAATATAAGCTCGTCTCCCTCGTCAAGAGAAATCGCAATCTTTCCTCCCTTGCGCTGATACTCAAACTCGGTAAGATAAGTTCTCTTTATTACTCCGTTCTTAGTTACCATAGTCAGATATTCACCGGAAGCAAACTCGTTAATAGAGATAAGTGAAGTTACCTTCTCTCCCTCCTGGAGCTCAAGAATATTTACAAGGTTTGTGCCCTTTGCCGTTCTTGATGCCTCGGGAATTCTGTATGCCTTCTTACAGTAAACTCTTCCTTTGTTGGTGAAGAACATTATATGAGAGTGGCTGTTTGCAACGAGGACTCTTTCAACGTAGTCGTCCTCCTTGGTAGTCATAGCTATAATACCCTTACCGCCTCTGTTCTGAGATGAATAGGTGTCGGCATGCTGACGCTTTATGTATCCGGTATGGCTCATGGTTATAACGCAGGTGTGTCTTTCGATAAGGTCCTCGAGGTCTATTTCCTCGGTAGCCTCGCAAAGCTCGGAGCGTCTTTCATCTCCAAACCTGTCGTTAATCTCGGTAAGCTCCTTCTTTATAATATCCTTTACCTTGTTTTCATCGGCAAGAATACCGCGAAGCTCATCAACTATAACAGCAAGCTTTGCAAGTCTGTCCTCTACCTTCTTTCTTTCAAGACCGGAAAGCTTTCCGAGTGTCATCTCAACTATTGCCTGAGCCTGAACGTCGGTAAGACCGAATTTTTCAATAAGTTTTTCCTTTGCGTTGGGGATAGATTCGCTGCTCTTTATGGTTTTTATAACCTCGTCTATATTATCTATAGCTATTTTGTATCCCTCAAGAATATGCATCTCCTTGAGAGCCTTATCCAAATCGAACTGAGTTCTGTTTATTATAACGCTCTTCTGGAAATCTATATATCTGTCAAGAATCTGAGGCAGGGAAAGAACCTTAGGCTCTCCGCCGTCGATAACAAGCATATTTACCGAGCAGGTATCCTGAAGCTGAGTATACTTATAAAGCTGATTGAGAATAACCTCTCCGTTAGCATCACGTCTGTACTCAACGACTATTCTCATACCTTCGCGTCCCGATTCGTCACGAAGTCCGGTTATACCCTCTATCTTTTTATCCTTGACAAGAGTTGCCATGCTCTCGATAAGCATAGACTTATTAACCATGTAGGGAATTTCGGTGAATATAATTCTCTTGTGCTCGTCCTCAATAGTAGCTCTCGCGCGAATATATACTCTTCCTCTTCCGGTTTCGTATGCTTCTCTTATTCCTCTTGAGCCGTAAATTATTGCGGCGGTGGGAAAATCGGGACCTTTTATGTAATTCATAAGGTCATCAACGGAGCATTCGGGATTGTCTATTCTGTAAATAGTTCCCTCTATAACCTCGGTTAGATTGTGCGGAGGTATATTAGTTGCCATACCTACGGCAATTCCGACCGAGCCGTTTACAAGAAGGTTAGGGAAGCGCGAGGGAAGAACTGTAGGCTCATCTCTGGTATTGTCGAAGTTTCTCGTCATCGGAACGACGTTCTTCTCTATATCGCTCATCATGAAGCTTGCTATTCTGCTCATTCTTGCTTCGGTATAACGGTATGCTGCCGGAGGGTCTCCGTCAACGCTACCGAAGTTTCCGTGTCCCTCTACAAGAGTGTAACGGAGAGAGAAATCCTGAGCCATTCTTACCATGGTTCCGTATACGGCACTGTCACCGTGAGGATGATATCTACCGAGAACGTTACCTACCGTCGTTGCTGATTTTCTGAACGGCTTGTCATGGGTGAGGTTATCCTCGTACATAGCGTAAAGTATTCTTCTCTGACCGGGCTTCATTCCGTCGCGCACGTCGGGAAGAGCACGGGAGGTTATAACACTCATCGAATATTCTATGAAAGAGGTTTCTACCTCTTTTCTCATATCACGAGGCTCTATTCTTTGAGAGGGGAATTCTATATCTGAGCTTTTGTAATTGTGGTCCATCTCAAATCCTCCTTAAATATCGAGATTCTGAACGAATTTCGCATTCTTTGAAATAAAATCTCTTCTGGGTTCTACCATATCACCCATAAGAACGGAGAACATCTCATCGCAGGCAATAGCATCATCTACCGTAACCTTGAGAAGAGTTCTCGTCTCAGGGTCCATAGTGGTTTCCCAAAGCTGCTCGGGGTCCATTTCTCCAAGACCCTTGTATCGCTCGGACTCAACTCCCTTAACTCCGAGCTCCTCTATATACTTATCTCTTTCGGCATCAGAGAAGGCATATCTCAACTGCTTACCCTTATGAACCTTGTAAAGAGGAGGCTGAGCAAGATATATATGTCCGCCCTCTATAAGAGGTCTCATGTGACGGAAGAAGAATGTGAGAAGAAGTATTCTTATATGAGATCCGTCTACGTCGGCATCCGCCATTATAACAATCTTTCCGTATCTGAGCTTTTCTATATCAAAATCCTCTCCTATACCGCATCCGAGAGCCTGTATTATAGGAATGAGAGAAGTGTTTGAATAAACCTTATCAAGTCTTGATTTCTCTACGTTAAGAACCTTTCCTCTCAAAGGAAGTATAGCTTGGAATCGGCTATCTCTGCATCCTTTTGCCGAGCCTCCCGCAGAATCTCCCTCTACAAGATATACCTCTGTAAGTCTTGCATCTCTTTCGTTACAGTCGGCAAGCTTTCCCGGAAGGGTGGAAACCTCAAGAACGTTCTTTCTTCTGGTAAGCTCTCTTGCTTTTCTTGCTGCCTCTCTGGCTCTGTTTGCCGCGAGTGCCTTTTCAAGAACAAGCTTTGCGGTTGCGGGATTTTCCTCAAAGTATTCGGTAAGCTTTGAATAAACTATACCGTCTACAAGAGTTCTTATTTCGCTGTTTCCGAGCTTTGCTTTCGTCTGAGACTCAAACTGTGCATCTGTGAGCTTAACCGATATTATTGCAACGATACCTTCTCTTGCATCCTCACCGGAAAGTCCCTTGTCGTCTCCTTTTATAACACCGCTCTTTCTTGCATAATCGTTTATAGCACGTGTAAGAGCTGCTTTAAAGCCTGTTTCGTGGGTTCCGCCCTCGATTGTGGACATATTGTTAGCAAACGAAATTATAGTTTCGTTATAGCTGTCGTTATACTGAAGAGCAACCTCGGCAATAGAGCCGTTTTTCTCTCCTTTCATGTATATAACGTCTTTATGAACCGCAGTGCCGCGCTTTTCATCGTTGAGATACTCTACAAAGGATATAATACCTCCCTCGTAATGAAGAACCTCCTCGCGCTCCTTACCCTCTCTTTCGTCGGTAAGAATAATCTTTACTCCGGCATTAAGGAAAGACTGCTCTCTCATACGGGTAAGAAGAATATCGTAATCAAAAACGGTTTCCTCAAATATTTCTCCGTCGGGCTTGAATCTTACGTAAAGACCTCTTTTTTCACAATCTCCCTCACACTTGAAAGGTCTTGCTACTCTTCCTTTTTCAAATCTTTCGGTATATCTCTTACCGTCTCTGCAGTTTTCTACCTCAACCCACTCGGAAAGTGCGTTAACAACAGAAGCACCGACACCGTGAAGTCCTCCGGCTATTTTATATCCCTCACCGCCGAATTTTCCGCCGGCGTGAAGAACCGTGTAAACAACCTCAAGGGTGGGAAGTCCTAATTTTTCATTCATTCCTGAGGGTATTCCTCTACCGTCGTCCTGTACGGAAACACTGTTATCCTCATGAATTGTAACCTTTATAGCGGAGCATTCTCCCGCAAGAGCCTCATCTATGGAGTTATCCACAATTTCATATACAAGATGATGAAGACCTCTTATGGACGTTGTTCCTATGTACATACCCGGTCTTTTTCTTACCGCCTCAAGTCCCTCGAGAACCTGTATTTGACTGTCGTCATAACCGTGGAGGTTTTCTTTTTCTTCCATTTTTTAACCTTTCCTTTCTATTTATCTCGCTTCTTTAATCGTTGTAATCAGGATTTTCACATCTTGCTACCAAGGCTGTCGATGATATTCTTGAAAGATTTATTTTTATATTTTTTTCTTCCTCTGTTATAATAAAAGCTCTTGGTAAATCCGTATCCTTATATTCAATTTTTCCTTTTTTCTGATTTTCGTTTATAAATTTTTTAGAAACCGAAGAAATAGTAGCAGTATCTAAATCAAAAATACCTATAATTGCTCTCTTTTTTATATTAATTCCGTTTCCTATGTGTAAATACATTATTTGTATTCTCCTCCGGCAACCCTTATAATCCTTGCTTTTTCATCTATTTTATCTATTTTCTCACACAAGGATAAAATAAGCTGCTTTCCTTCAAGACCCTCTATAACGAATTTCCTTCTCTTTTCGTCAAGCTCTGAAAGAACGTCGTCAAAAAGATATATAGGATATTCTCCGAAAAGCTCCTTAATAACCTCTCCCTCGGAAAGCTTGAAGGAAAGAACTATGCTTCTTTGCTGACCTTGAGACGCATATTTTCTGGAATCCTTTTCATTTATATCTATTCTTATATCATCTCTGTGAGGGCCGTAAAGAGTTGTTCCTACTATTTTTTCTTTATCGGTTTTTGCCGTGTATACTTTTTTATATTCTTCTTTTATTTCTTCTATATTTTCTTTTTCTATTTCAGAATCGTAGTATACTGATATTTCTTCCTTGTTTTCCGAAATAGATTTCATAAATTCTTTCGCATACACCTCAAGCTTTTTTAGGTATTCAATCCTATAAAGATAGATGCGAGAGGCGTATTCAGCAAGCTCGTAAGACCAGCTCAAAAGCTCGTTTTCGTCTATATATTCGCCCTTTGAGGCTTTTTTTAAAAGACTGTTTCTGTTTTCCAGTGTTTTTTTATAGTTTGAGTATATTCCTATATAAGACGGATAGCACTGAGATATAGCAACGTTAAGAAAAGCTCTTCTCATATCCGGTCCGCCTTTAACGAATGAAAGGTCGTCGGGTGAAAATAAAACCGCCTTTAAATTTCCTATAAGCTCCGCTTGCCCCGAAAGCTTTACTCCGTTTTTGAGTCTTCTTCTTTCTCTTCCGAATACAGCGTACTCAAGATTATATAAACCGTTTTTATCTTCGTACTCAACGGATATTCTAAAACCCTCATCTCCAAATCTTAAAAGCTCTTTTTCGTCGCTTCCTCTGAAGGATTTTCCTCTGACAAACAGATAAATAGCTTCTATTACGTTTGTTTTTCCCTGAGCATTTTCACCTATAAGAAGATTTGTTCCTTCAGAAAATTCTATCTGTGCATTTTTTATATTTCTGAAACTGCAAGCATTAAGCTTTTTTAATATCATCTTATCTGTTTTCGGTCATTCTGACAGGAAGCATCATATAGAAATAAGAAAATTCATCATTCTTTTCAGCTGCCTCGATAGTTATAGCCTTGTCAGGCTTTTTCATGGTTATAAGAATATTTTCTCCGTCACTTACCTTTATACTGTTTATAAGATAACGGCAGTTAAATCCTATCTCAAGCTCAGCCCCCTCGTGACTGCACTCCATTTCATCGTAAACTTTACCGTTTACAGAAGATGAGGTAAGAGTTAACGTATCGTTTCCTACAACTATTTTGACGTAGCTCTTTCCGCTTCCCTGTATTTTTTCATCTGCAACAATATTTGCTCTTTCAAGACCGGTAAGTATTCTTTCTCTGTTTACTACAACCTTTATATCGTTATCCTGAGGTATCATACGGTTATAATCAACGTATTCTGAATCTATTACTCTGGTAAAGAACACTATATCGTCTATCTTTATTATAGCGTGCTTTCTTGCTACGAAGAATTTTACACTTTCCTCCTCACAGCTTCCGAGAATTTTTGATATTTCTCCGAGAGCATGACCGGGGATAATGAAAGATACCTCACCTGATGAACCTACGTATTCTATATCGCAAAAGGCTTCACATTTAGAAAGGGTATGTCCGTCGCAGGAAACAGCTTCTACTTTGTTTCCGTTTATCTTAAAGAAAGCTCCTTTAAGCATAGGTCTGTTATCCATATCCGCAATAGAATGAGATACCTTGCTTATCATTTTTGTTATAATTTCTGATTTTACAACAAAACCTTTATCGGTCTCAAGCTCGGGGAGATTGGGGAAATCCTCACCCTTCATTGCAAACATAGAGAATGAAGCCTTACCGCAGAAAATATTGCAATTGAGCTTATCGTTTATATCAACAGTTATATAATCATCCGGAAGAACTCTTACAGTCTGCAAAAATCTGGCAGCATTTATTATGAATCTTCCTTCTCTTTCTATACTTTCGGGAGTGAAAAGACATCTTATCCCCTTATTCATATCGTAAGAAGACATTCTTATTCTTCCGTCTTCTGTTGTTTCAAGAAGAACACCCTCAATAGAGGTTATGGTATTTTTTACCGAAACAGTTCCCATTGCGAGAGTAAGATTTTCAAGAAGCGTTGATTTATGTACTGTGAATTTCATTTTTATCCCTCTTTCTTTATTTGGCAATTCAGGCGAAGCCTCTTTTGAATTTTATTTTTTTATATTGGAGCAATAGTAGTAGGAGCGGTGGAAATTGTGGAAATCTCAAAAATCCCTTGAAAATAAAGGAAAATAATCAAACAAATTTCCAACAAAATCAAGATTGATAAAAAGGTTATATCTTCAAACATTCTATAAACCTGTTTTACCACAGCTTTTTAATAATAAAACAAACACCTTTTTAACGCTTTTTTAACCGTCAGTTATCCTTTATATCCCTGATAAGCTTTTTGATTTCATTTTCAAAGCCTTTA
>JAZNDN010000025.1:0-9694 GCA_045588085.1 Eubacteriales bacterium | reverse complement strand
GTTAGTGCTTGACGAGGGAGGTGCTGTCGTGGGGGGAGTATTTCCCGGTGTAAATAAGCCCGCGGCTCTTGTTGGAATAGCCGAAAAGGGAATTATGAACGTGGAGCTGTCCGCGCGCAGTAACGGCGGTCACGCTTCGTGTCCTCCTGCCAAAACAACCGTAGGAGAGCTGGCACGCGCTTGCGTTAAGATACTCAAAAATCCGTTTCCTATGAATATTTCACCTGCCGCTGCGGCACTTTTTGATAGTCTGGCGCCGCATTCCAAGCTACTGTACAGGGTGATATTCGCAAATTTGTGGCTGTTTTCTCCTGTTTTGAGCTATATAACTCGCAAATCAGGTGGGGAAATGAATGCATTGGTCAGAACAACCGTTGCTTTCACTCAGATGCAAGGCTCGAACGGTATGAACGTTCTTCCGTCTGAGGCTAAACTCGTTGCCAATATAAGAATAGCACCGGGAGAAACCGCTGAGACCGTTATTAAAAGGCTTGCTCGGATTTGCGGTGAGCAGATATCCGTCAAAATGCTGTACGGGACGAACCCGTCACCCATTTCGGACACTAAATGCGAGGGATATCATACGCTTTGCGAAGCTATCACTCAAACCTGGAGCGGCGTTATCGTTGCGCCATATCTTATGGTGGCGTGCAGTGATTCAAGGCACTGGGGACGCATATCTGACAAGGTGTTCCGATTTTCACCAATGGAGCTCGTCGGCGCTGAAAGAGGCACCGTACACGGTCGAGGTGAGCATATACCTCTTAGTACGGTTGCGAAAACAGTTGAGTTTTATTTAAGATTAATTAGCAAAATGTAATAGTAATTATTTTTGAATATGGAAGAAAAAACTGGGCAGAAACGCCCAGTTTTCTTTTTTAGCTTTTTGTGTTAACAGAAGACTCGCAGGTTTTTGAGATTAATTCCAGGGATGCATTCTTAACGCATACCTGGATTTTTGCTTTTGCGCGATTAAGCTTTATAAGAATATTCGATAGCTCATTTTCTATTTCAGAGGTAATAATTCTGTTAACCGGTCTTGCACCGAATCCTGTGCTTTGGCATTTTTTTGCAATGTATTCGCACACATCATTATCCCATATCAGCTCTATTCCGAGAGCGATAAGTCTTAGTGATAATTTGCCGAGCGCATTGTTTGCTATTTGCTTTAAATCATCCAAATCAAGCGGTGAAAACGGAATTATTTCGTCTATGCGGTTTATAAATTCGGGTCTGAAATGCTCTTTAAGCTTTTCTACAACTCTGATTTCGGCTTTCGCGTCGGAATAATTCATAAATCCCGGGAGATTTTTTC
This sequence comes from Eubacteriales bacterium, assembly GCA_045588085.1. Classification (GTDB taxonomy): domain Bacteria; phylum Bacillota; class Clostridia; order Oscillospirales; family CAG-272; genus UBA1740. Next base: position 8,379 of record JAZNDN010000025.1, on the reverse strand, counting down.
TGAAACCTTCGGCACCGATATTAGAGGTTAGTATGATAAATGCATTTCTGAAGCTGACGCTTCTTCCCAATGAATCGGTCAGCATGCCGTCATCCATTATCTGAAGCAGAAGATTCAGAACCTCAAACGAAGCCTTTTCGATTTCATCAAACAGAATAACGGAATAAGGATGCCGTCTTATTTTCTCGGTCAGTGCTCCGCCTTCCTCATATCCTACGTAGCCGGGAGGTGAGCCTATCAGCTTAGATATCGAGTGCTTTTCTCCGTATTCCGACATATCAAAACGTATAAGTGCTTTCGGAGAGGAGAAAAGTCCCTCTGAAAGTGCTTTCGCAAGCTCCGTCTTTCCAACGCCGCTTTCACCTAAAAACAAAAACACACCGCGCGGACGAAGGGGATTGTTAATACCGATTTTGCTTCTGATTACTGCTTTTGAAAGAATTTTTACGGCGTTTTCCTGGCCGACAACCCGTTCCGCGAGTCTTGATTCGAGATTATCAAGGTTTTCATGAGCGCAAACCATGGAAACAGGAATACCGGTTACCTCTGTCACTATTTCCTTTATGTCGTCCTCGGTTATGACAGACTTACCGGAGTTGTTTGCATGTAGAACATTTGATTTGTATATAGCTTCTATATCCTTGAGCGCAACCGCTTTTTTGAAATTACCGTCCTTTATTGCCGCTTCAAGCTCGCTTTCGGTTTTTGCAATATGTCCGTGCTCCCGAGGCGGTTCTGCTTTCTGGCTTACGTTAGCCTTTGCACAGGCTTCATCAAGAATATCAAGCGCCTTATCGGGCAGCTTCCTATCCTGTATATATCGCTCCGAAAGCTTTACTGCTGCAATTATAGCCTCGTCGGATATAACGACGGAGTGATGCTTTTCATATCTTTCACGAAGCTTTTTTAATATGTCAATAGTTGAGGTTTCGGAGGTTTCTTCTATTTTTAGAGGTTGAAATCTTCGCTCAAGTGCAGGGTCTTTTTCGATGTATTTGTGATATTCCGAAAGAGTGGTAGCACCGATAAGCTGAATTTTATTTCTGGACAGCTCAGGCTTAAGAATATTTGCGGCGTCAATTGCGCCTTCGGCGGCTCCTGCACCTACTATGGTGTGAATTTCGTCAATAAACAGAATTACCGAGTCGTTATTTGCGGCCTCTGAGATAATAGATTTAATTCTTTCTTCAAAATCGCCGCGATATTTTGCTCCGGCAACCATTGATGTGAGGTCTACCGAATATATTATTTTGTTTTTCAGGATATCCGGAACGTTTCCGTCCGATATTCGCTGCGCGAGCCCTTCCACGATTGCTGTTTTTCCAACACCGGCTTCGCCTATCAGGCAGGGGTTGTTCTTCGTTCTTCTTGATAGAATACGAATCAGTCTGTTGGTTTCTTCTTCGCGGCTTACTACGGGGTCAATTTCTCCGTTTTTCGCGAGTATATTAAGATTTTTCCCGTATTGATTTAGAAATTGCAAATTACCCGCAGCCTTTTTTGAAGCAGAAGCGGTTCTGTCGGTAGAGCGTAAGAAGGTTACCGCCTCGTCTTTAAGCGTTAATAAATCAACACCTATAAAATCAAGGATTTTAACGGCAACGCTGTCCTTTTCTTCTACCAGCGAGAGCAGCAAATGCTCGGTTCCGATTCTTGCAGATGAATATTTTATCGAATTTCTGTAAGAGCCCTCTATGACCTTTCTGCATCGGGGTGTCATATCCTTTGCGGAAAGTCTGCTTTTTGCTCCGGTTCCCGAATAATCCTTGATAGCGGCATCTATTTTTTCCTTTACGGCTCCGCACTTCGTCAGTAATGCATAAGAGCAGGAAAGGGTATCTTCCATGAGCGCTCGGAGCAAATGCTCGGTTCCTATATAGGTATGCCCCAAGCTTTCAGCCACCTTCACTGCAAAATTAAGCGCTTTTTCAGCTTTTTCCGTAAAATTATTTGCCATTTTACCAATCCTTTCGGCTATGCTTAAATAACTTCTTTCCGAAGATTATAACCGAATAGCCAAGCTTTAAGACGGTTTTCGGAAATTTTTCCTTGCATTGAGTTCCTCGCGTAATCTTGCGAACAGTTTGTGGCTGACGGTACCGTCCTCAAGTTCTTTCAGATGTCTTTGCATCACTTTAACACCCGATTCCGTGGTTAGCGAAAAGAATGGGGTAATGCGTATAAGGTTAATATCACGGTAGTATACGGATAGCTCGCTGAGCATTGCGTTCAATATAGCCACGTCCGAGTTGGAATCGCCAAGTCTCAGGGGAAACAGAGCCTCGTTTATCGTGTTGTCGCGGTTTTCGCTATAAAGCAGTATTTCACCGGATTCCGTTGCAAGAAGAGTAAACGTATCAATATCGACGCTTCCCGTCACGCTCAGGTTTCTGCCTTTCTGAAATTCGGATACGGCGCTCCTCGTTTCGTCACTGTAAATTCCGTCTACTGTTATGTGGGGCAGGGAAAAATCAACCTGTGATATAATTAAAAGGTAACGCTGAACGGCACGAATTGCCGCCGGTTTGTCTTCGATTCTATACACTGCTATCCTCCTATTCAATAACGTATCCCGGATACTGTCCGTCGCGAACTGTACGCCCGATATACAAATCCTCGTAAATATCGGTAACAGCGCGCCATGTTTGCGCATTTACTCTACCGGGTGACGAAGGAATATTATAGTATTCGTTGAAAGCGTTGATTGCGTTTTCCGTTTCGGTTCCGAAAACTCCGTCAGGGGTTACCGAGGGAATGTTTGTGTTGAAATTTGATATAAAATTGAGATACTCCTGCAGCGCGCGAACGTCCTCACCCTCGGTACCGACGGTTATTACCCGTCCGGGATACGGAAGGGTAGCCCCCTCGGAAAACTCGTAGTTTAAGGAAGCGAGCAGATTGTAATAGGTGCTTTGTATTCTGCTGAATACAGCGCGGTCCACCGATCCGGTAGGTTCAAGACCGTAGGTGTTCTGAAATGATATAACCGACGCTTCGGTCTGTGCTCCGAATACTCCGTCGGGCGTTACCGAGCGCACACCTGCGACGAAAAGTGCGATGTATTCAAGGTAGTACTGCAGTATAAGGACGCCTTGACCTTCGGAGCCAAGACTTAATTCTCCGGGATAAGTCTGCGGCAGGTCAGCGAGGCGCAGTCCCTCGGAATTCACCTCAAACAAACGTTTGACGGCATTGTAGATGAACTGTATTCTGTACCACGTAGCTTTACCGACAACACCGTCGGGGGTCAGGTCGAATACTCTTTGAAATTCGGTTACGGCATCTGTTGTGCTTCGACCGAAAAATCCGTCGGCATCCGGAATTTTTGGAATTGCAGGGTAGTTAGCTGATATTCGGTTAAGCCTTATTTGCAGGTTCTCTACGTCACGCCCCGTGTCGCCTTCTCTTAGCGGTACGGCAGGTGCACTCAGCGATATGCTGTCAACAGGCGCGTCGTTGACTATTTCGATATTGTCGCCGTAATAAGTCCTCAGTATTGTCAGATAATCCTCTCCGGTGTTTGCAAGCTCAACAGACCCCCATTGCGATAAACCGGAGCAGCTTACCTTAACTCCGTCGCAAAATGTTGCAAAAAGCGGCTCGACAAATCCTTCGCGCCTTATGTAGTCGTTGAATATTTCGTCAACCAGTGTATCGACAGTTTCGAAAATATCTCTTTGAAAAACGAATGACTGATCGTAGGCTGTGGAATTTGTGATATCGAAATCTTTTCCTCGGCTTCGGTAGTATTCGGTGTAAATTCTGTTCAGTGCAACGGATATCTGCGCCAGTATATTTGCCTTAAGGGCTTCAGTTGGCCAGGTGGGGTAAATTTCACTTGATGCCACATTCTTTATATAATCGACAAAATTTACCGTTACGTTTTGCGCCGGCTCATCAGGGGCGCCAAGATGTACTACTATGGTTTCGGGAATTGTTGGGGTTTCCGGCATATTATTCAAGCTCCTCGTTTTCATAGATTAACGCTGTGTTGATTCCTTGCGGCGCCGTCACGTTTCTTGTGATTTGTGCGTCGGGAAGCATTCCCACAGGCAGAATAGAAAGTATTTCAGAAAATATGGATACGTTACGTAAAAGCTTCGGTGAAAAGCCATCGGCACTCAGCTCGACGTTATACGTGCCGTATGCCTGCTCCGATGCGTTGGGAGTTAATGAGAACGCCTTATTCGGAGCGGGAAGTGATATTACTTCTGTCTGCCCGGACGCATTTGTTTTCAATGAGTAATCGATTCCTATATTTTCTTCATCTGCACCGTAAATTCTGACTACTGCATTTGCCACCGGCAACGCCTCTGAAGCCGTGAATGCTCTGATTTTCAAGTATCCCTCGGATGTGTATTCCATCGGTTCCTCCTCCGCTTGTGTTATTATTTTTGTGTTTTTATGTCAAAAGCGGTATTTTTCTCTTGACTTTGGTAACGCTTTATTATATAATAATACCGTGATTTCCACAATTTCATTATATGCTGTCGTAATTAAGCTGTTATTTTGATAATTCAGTGGATTTTTGTGTCTAAAATTAAATATACGGAGTGCGAAAATGAAGGAAAATTTGTTCGGTGAATTGAGCGTTATAGGTATGCGCGGCTGTGAGGACTTTTCTGCCCAGGTTGATTCATACCTTAAGGAATGGCGTAATCATGACGAGGGCAACTCTTATCTTGTAGATTGCTCATGCCCCAGATTCGGAAGCGGTGAGGCAAAGGGAAGTCTTCATCAGTCTTTAAGAGGTAACGACGTTTACATTATTTGTGACGTTTTCAACCACGGAGTAACTTACAATATGTACGGCATGACCGTTCCGATGTCACCCGACGATCATTTCCAGGATCTTAAACGCGTTATCGGCGCAATAGGCGGTAAGGCTCGCAGAATCAGTGTTATTATGCCTATGCTTTACGAGGGAAGACAGCACAAGCGCTCAAGCAGAGAATCTCTTGACTGCGCTTTGGCTCTTCAGGAGCTTGTTAATATGGGTATCACCAACCTTATAACCTTTGATGCTCACGACCCCAGGGTTCAGAATGCTATACCTCTTAGCGGCTTTGAAAACGTCAGATCCTCCTATCAGATGATTAAAGCGCTCCTTAATACATATTCCGATATTGAAATAAATCCCGATAACCTTATGATTATATCTCCCGATGAGGGCGGTATGGCTAAGTGCATGTATTATTCCTCGGTTATGGGGATAGACCTCGGAATGTTCTATAAGCGCCGTGATTATTCGGTTATAATCAACGGTAAGAACCCCATCGTTGCTCACGAGTATCTTGGTAGAGATGTAAGCGGTAAGGACGTTATAATCATCGATGATATGATTTCCTCCGGTGATTCTGTTATCGACGTTGCTCAGCAGCTTAAGGAAAAGGGTGCAAAGCGTATCTTCGTATTTGCAACGTTCGGTCTTTTCTGCAACGGTCTTGAAAACATGGACAAGGCTTACGAGGAAGGTGTTATAACTAAGATATTCACCACCAACCTTGTATACAGAACGCCCGAGCTTCTTTCGAGAGAGTGGTACCGTGAGGTCAATATGTGCAAGTACGTTGCATATATTATTGATACACTCAACCATGACAGAACTATCAGCCAGCTTCTTGATCAGTCAAAGAAGATTCATGCTAAGCTCGATAAGTACAACGAATCTAAAAAATAATTAACAGACGAATCGGCTGCTCTTCATAATTTTTTGAGTAGCCGATTTGTATATAGGTTTAAAATGAGAATAACTCTTGAATCAGATTACGCTTTGCGTATTCTTACCGCCATGGCTTCGTTTGACGGAGTCGTGGATGCGAAAACCGTATCTGAAATAACGTCGGTTACTACTAGATTTGCTCTTAAGATACTACGAAAACTGGTACAGGGAAAACTCGTCTGCTCTCGTAAAGGCGTTGGTGGAGGATATGAATTGAAGCTCCCGCCTGAAAAAATAACTCTCAAGGCGGTTATTGAACTCATAGATGGACCGATAGCAATTGTTCGCTGCCTTGACAGCGGTGAGAGCTGCTCGATGAACAGCGACAAAACAGCTTGTGCTTATCATCATATTTTTGACAAAATATCCTTTGATTTGGCGACAAAGCTCAACAAAATAACTATCGCCGACGTTATAAACCGTAATTATACCGTATAATATTTTAGGAGGTTTTAATGCTCAGAATATCTAAAATTTCCTTCCCAGGCTTCGGTATTGGGGAATTCAGTGTAAACAGTGAAGCTTTTTCGATATTTAACGTAAGTATCGCTTGGTATGCTATAATAATTACGTTAGGAATGATTGCGGCGGTTGCTTATACTATTTTCAGAGCTCGCAATATCGGAATAACGATTGACGACGTAATTGATTATGCATTATTCGCAATTCCTATAGGAATTATCGGTGCCAGACTCTATTACGTGATTACGAATTTGGGCAGTTACAGCTCATTTGCCGACGTTGTCAATATACGCGAGGGCGGTTTGGCAATATACGGCGGTATTATTTTTGGTGCACTTGCCGTAATCGGCGTATCTTATTTTAAAAAGATTAATTTCTTTGCGATTGCCGACTGCTGTACGCCCGGAATTATACTTGCACAGTCAATAGGCCGTTGGGGTAATTTTATGAACGGCGAAGCCTTTGGAATGTCGCCCTCTTTGCTCGAATCTCAGCAGGGAACTCAGGCTCAGACCGATATATTCTGCAGAATGGGACTCAATAATTCAATAACCGGATATGAAACCGTATTCGTTCATCCTACCTTCCTTTACGAAAGCCTTTGGAATCTTTTGGGATTCGTGCTTATAAATATTTTCTACAAGCATAAGAAATATGACGGACAGATTTTCATAATGGTATTCGGATGGTATGCACTCGGCAGAGCTATGATTGAACCTTTCAGAACAGACAGTATGTTTATGTTTGGAATAAAGAGTAATTTCGTGCTCCCTGTAATAATTTTCGCAGCAGCGGTTGCAGCGCTGATATTCTTTGCGGTAAAGAAGCCAACAAAGCCTCTTTATTTCAAGGAAGCCAAGAAACCCCGCGACTAATTTTTATCTGTATTTTAAGGAGAATTAAAATGGCTAACATTATAGACGGAAAACTTGTTTCATCCGAGCTCAGACGTGAATTTTCGAAGGAGGTTGAAAGCCTCAAGGCGCAGGGAATTGAGCCCGGCCTTGCCGTGATTTTGGTAGGAAACAATCCTGCATCTGCGGTATACGTTCGCAACAAGGAGCGTGCCTGCATTGAAACGGGTATCAAGCCCACTCAGATAACTCTTCCGGAAGAAACTACCGAGGCAGAGCTCATTTCTTTGATAGAAAAGCTTAACGCCGATGATTCGATTCACGGAATCCTCGTTCAGCTTCCTCTTCCTAAGCATATTTCCGAGGACAAGGTAATCGAAACTATATCATCTGAAAAAGACGTTGACGCCTTTTCTCACGACAGCGTTGGAAGAATTATGACCGGTGAATACAGCTTCCTTCCTTGCACTCCTGCCGGTATTATGGAGCTGCTTAAGTTCTATAATATTGATGTTTGCGGTAAGGAATGCGTTGTTGTCGGTAGAAGTAACATAGTAGGTAAGCCTATGGCTATGCTTCTTCTTAACAGCAACGGAACTGTAACGGTATGTCATTCAAGAACCAATAATCTTGCCGAGGTTTGCAAAAGAGCTGATATTATAGTATGCGCCGTTGGACGCGCAGGTTTCCTCAAAGCAGATATGGTTAAGCCGGGTGCCGTTGTTATCGACGTTGGCATAAACAGAACCGAAGAGGGTAAAATTGTTGGCGACGTAGATTTTGCAGGTGTCAGCGAGCTTGCATCCTATATAACTCCCGTTCCCGGAGGCGTAGGTCCTATGACCATTACAATGCTTCTTAAGAATACCTTAACGGCGGCTAAAAACAGGCTTTGATAGCCGTGTGGAAAATAATTCAAAATATTTTAAATTAAGCATTGACAAAAAGAATATAATAATGTATAATATACAAGTAATTTATGAGATTTTATCTCTTTGCAAAGCGAAGGGAGGGGAATAGAGAATGGCAGAAATCAGAGTTAAAGAGAACGAAACGCTTGATAGCGCTCTTCGTCGTTTTAAGAGACAGTGCGTTAAGTCCGGGGTGCTTTCTGAGCTCCGCAAGAGAGAGCATTACGAGAAGCCCAGCGTAAAGCGCAAGAAGAAGTCTGAAGCGGCTAGAAAGCGCAAGTCCAAGTAATAACCGCAAGTTGTATATGAACTCTAAGATTAAAGGGGAGGATGTTTTCACATCGTCCTCTTTAATTTTTAGCCTTAATTTCGCGGTTTTTTGTAATTTTTCGCCCCAATTGCGAAAAAACTCTTTACTTTTTCGCCGGGA
>JAZNDN010000024.1:0-8613 GCA_045588085.1 Eubacteriales bacterium | reverse complement strand
CATCTGCCGCTTTTCTTTGTAAAACCGGTTTTTACTCCGATAGCCCCCTCATAAAGAGAAAGGAGCTTATTGTGATTTACAATAACTCTTTCGTATCCGTCAGTGTTTGAAACGGTTTTTTTACGGCATGAAGCTATTTCCTTGAACGTAGGGTTTTTTAGCGCCTCAGCCGAAATAACGGCGAGGTCCTCCGCGGTTGTGTAATGCTCGGGATTGTCAAGACCGTGCGGATTCGTGAAATGAGTATTGGTAAGTCCGAGCGATTCTGCCTTTTCGTTCATCAGAGCGGAGAAATTCTCAACGCTTCCCGCAACTCCCTCGGCAACTGCAGTCGCGGCATCGTTTGCGCTGCGAAGCATTGTGGCGTACAGAAGGTCAAGGAGCGTCATCTTCTCTCCTGCCTTAAGATACAGCGACGAGCCCTCTATTCCGGCGGCGCTGCTGCTGATTTCGACGGTTTTGCTGACGTCAGCGTTTTCCAAAGCTACGAGCGCTGTCATTATCTTCGTTGTGCTTGCCATGGGTAATCGCATGCTGCTGTTTTTGCGGTAAATAAAGGTTTTGGTCTCAGGCTCAAACAGGGAAGCCGACCTTGCACTGAGGCTTACCGAAGATGTTGATGAAACTATAATTGAAAATAGCGCAAAGATAAATATAAGCAGTATCAGAGCCGTTACTATTCTTTCTCTGTTGTTTTTCATATCATATCTCCTTACGTAGTTATCTTTACCTAAGAAAATACAGATATTCAAGCATTGTTTGCCAAAAGACGATAATTATTCTGTAAAAAGCTATCAGCTTAAGGCATCCTTTATTTTTTTGATTATGGCAGGAGAGCTTTCTATGAGCTCAAGGGTGTGCTCAATGGAATTGGCTCTTTTGCTTCCTATTTCTATAAGGTTGATACTGGCGTCGCTGCCGACGGTAAGAAATGCTACGGGCGTTATAGATACTCCCGTTCCGCTTCCACCGCCGAAATTCTGCGGAGAAACCAGCTTTTTTGACGGTATATCAACGCCACCGCCCGCAAATCCGACCGAAACCTTTGATACGGGAATGACTGTGACTCCTCCCGGTGTGGTTATAGCATTTCCAAAAATAGTATCAACACCGGTAAAATCCTTTACGCCTTCAAGGGAGGTCTTAATGATTTCGCTCATTCTAGCTTCCGACATTAGTGTTTTTTCTCCTTTTCGCGAGAAATCTTTGCTTCAGATATACGAATACCGCCCTTGCTATGAACATAAGCGGCACTGTAAGCTTCACATAAAATTTAATATTAGTATTGTCGGATGCGCAGATAATTATATTTTCTTTTGAAAAAGTTTTTGAGTTTTCCTCGATAAGCGTTAAGACGGAATTTATAAATGAGGTGAAAACACCGCGCTTTATGAAAAAATCAGCGGCGTCGTTGCTGTCAATTGTTAAATGTAAGCCTTTAATTTCGGTATGCGAATGGGAGAGGACGTATAGTATTACAGGCATCAAAGCCGCAAATGCGTCTTTCCTTGCTCGTTTTTTTCTTCGCTTGCGCTGCTTTTTCCTTTTCACCGTGTCTTCCGGTCGAAGCCTGATTCCGAGTATGTTCAGATTAAAGTCGAGCTCGGGGGACTTGTCGTAAAGAATATCAACTGTCAGAATTTCGGTAAAAATAAGAAAGACGAAAAGCGCAACCAAAGGAAAAACGTAGGCTTCCATAATAACCCTTTAGTCGATGTTTATGATATCATCTTCCGCAGAGGGTTCCACGGAAATATCTTCATTTACTGTGTCGGAATCGGGCTTTGCCTCCGTAGCTTCGGATTCCTCTGCCGGATTTTCCGAGGGCGACTCGGGAAGAAGGTCGATATCATCGAAGGACATCTGTGCGGAATCCACACCGATTTCTTCTTCCTCCTTTTCCTTTACCTTCTCGAACATGCTTATCAAATCCTCGGTTGCGGGAGGAAGCTCTTTTATGCTGCCAAGACCGAAGCAACGCAGAAAGTCCGAGGTGGTTCCGTATTGCATAGGTCTGCCGGGAACGTCAAGTCTGCCAACGCATTCTATCAGTCCGCGGTCTATGAGGCTGTTCATGGCGTAGGAGGAGTCAACCTTTCTTATCGTGTCGACAAAAAGCCTTGTGACAGGCTGGTTATACGCAACAACCGCCAGCGTTTCCATAGCTGCCGTTGAAAGCGAACCGCTTTTTCTTATACCGAGAGCGTCTCTTATTTCGGGCAGATAAAGCTCCTTCGTGCACAACTGGCAGTTATCGGAATACGTCAAGAGAATTACTCCGCGCTCAAGCTCGCTTTTTGCATTGTACTTGAGGGCGTATTCAAATACCTTATCTCTGACCTTTGCGGGTGTCATATCAAAAACTCTCGCAAGAGTTGAATAAGAAACGGGGTGTCCTGCAGCAAAAAGGATGGCTTCAAGGGCTTCCTCGAAGACTATAAAGCGTTCGGGCACTGTCAGTTCGGATTCAGCCGTTTCGTTCTCCTGCTCGATAGGGGTTTGTATTTCCTTGAGTTCTTCGCTCATTTAAATTTCCTCCGTTGAGTTTTTATCGTCACTGTTCTCAGGAACGCTGTCAAATTCACTGGCGTGATTTTCCTCGGGAACGTAGTCTTTATTGAGCTTGAATTTCATTTCAAGGCCGCATTCATCGTATTCGGCGACATCCTCAACAAAATGAACTGTGGTGATTATAATTCTGTTTATCTTTATGAGCTCCAGTATACCCATAAATCTTGCAACCAGCTCAGCGCGGGAGTCGGAATCCTTAAGAAGAAAGAATAAGGACGTCTCCTCGTGCTCTTCAAGGGTGATAACGATTTGCTGTATTTTTTCCTCAACAGACACGACCTTGTGCTTTATAAGCGGATTGACAAGGTCTGCGGGCTTTCTCTCGGCTTCCGAAATTCTCATTCTTCTGAGTACGGAATTGAGTGCCTTTATCATAAGGTCGGGGTCGAGATTTAATGGAAGTCCCTTTTCGGGAGGAATCGCATCGGTTCCCTTGACGAATCTTGAAGAAAATTCGTCGTAGAGCGGACGAAGCTTTGTTGCCGCAAGCTTAGCCTGCTGATAGAGCAGAAGCGCATCTGCAATTTGACGGCGCGGGTCGTTCTCGGTTCCTTCCTCGTGAGGAAGAAGCATTTTGCTCTTTATAAGCATGAGCTCACTTGCCATGACTATAAACTCGCTGGCAATATCCAAATCCATATGCTCGGCCGCTTCTATATATTCCATATACTGATCGCATATCATTGCAATCGGAATGTCGGTAATGCTGACCTTGTTCTTGCTTATCAGAGAGAGAAGCAGGTCAAGCGGACCTTCAAACTGGTCGAGCCTGTAAGTAAGCTGTTCTATCATAAAGTACCTCTGGTGTAGGGTTATAGTACCGAATTTAAATGCTCAGGAAGGGAATTAGTCTAAAAAGACTCATCATGAGAGTAGAAATGAACTGAATAAGTCGGGAGAGCATTCCGGACAGAGAAAGGAAGTTCGCAGCTCCGCGCAAAAATGCATTCCGAGCAACGAAATCTATCGAAAGCAGGAAAGACGAGGCGTACGTCCCAAGCAAAAGCCATCCTATGAGCACGTAGTATATCGTTCTTTCGTATTTCATTATTCCAAAGTAAATACGTGGAGGCAGAAATACGTTCAGAAGACGAGAACCGTCTAGGGGTGGTACGGGAAGGAGGTTAAAAACTGCAAGTCCGATATTTACGATATGGAAAATGTAAAAGAAATTCAGGGTATTCTGAGCCAACGCGAAGGTAAACTCGTTCGGATAATCTATCTCTAAAAGAAGCTTGAAGCTTAGCAGGTAAACGAACGAGGATATAAATGCCGTCAAAATGTTTGACATGGGACCTGCAAGTGCTGTGATTGCGAAATCTCTTTTCGGATTTTTGAAATATCTTGCATTTATAGGCACCGGCTTTGCCCAACCGAAATGGAAGAAGAGCATGCAAAGGGCACCGATAGGGTCAAGGTGCTTAATCGGATTCAGCGTAAGCCTGCCTAAGCTCTTTGCCGTGGGGTCTCCGAGTCGGTATGCCGCGTATCCGTGGCAGTACTCGTGAATTGTGAGCGTTATGAGAACCGCAAGGGCACTCAAAACGTAATAAATAACAGTATCCATAAAAGATTAGCCCAGAGCATCGGATATTTTGCTCCAGAGTATATCCTTTCCGTCTCTCGTTACTGAGGAGAAGGTAAGAAGCTCGATGCCCGCTTTATCAAAATATTTTTGTTTCAGCTCCGCAACGGAAGCGGATAGAGCCGTTTTTGAAAGCTTGTCTGCCTTGGTTGCGACAACTACGAACGGCAGGTCGCATTCAATAAGCCAGTTTATCATCATTATATCGTCTTCGGTAGGACCGGTTCTGATATCAATGAGCTGTACAACGAGCTTTATAGCATCGGCTGAGGGGTTTTTAGTAAAGTATTCCTCGGTAAGAGAGCTCCACGATTTTTTAGATTCGAACGAGCGCTTTGCATAGCCGTATCCGGGTAGGTCAACCAGATAAAATTTACTGTCAACACCGTAATAGTTGATAGTAATCGTTTTTCCGGGTGAGGAGCTGACTCTTGCCATGGATTTTCTTCCGAGCATAGTGTTAATCAAAGAGCTTTTTCCGACGTTTGAGCGACCGGAAAGAGCAATCTGAGGTCTTGGATCCTTCGGGAATTGCCTGGAATTTCCAACCGTAAGCGCTATATTACAATTATTGACGTTGAATTTCATAGTTTATACCGTTGTCAGTCAAATTTTGGGTGAAAGCGCGTTTTTGAGTACGTCCGCAGCAGTTGCGCAGGGAATGAATTTCAGAGCGTCCTTTGCCTCGGCGTCAATTTCATCAAGATCGCGCAGGTTATCCTCCGGAATAAGAACGGTTTTTATTCCGCATCTGTATGCTGCAAGTGTCTTTTCCTTGAGGCCTCCGATTGGGAGAACCTTTCCTCTGAGAGTTATTTCGCCGGTCATAGCTACGTCACGCTTTACGGGGATATCTCCGAGCGCACTGACGATAGCGGTGACCATAGTTACGCCTGCTGAGGGGCCGTCCTTGGGGATTGCACCTTCAGGAAAATGAATATGGAGGTCCTTATCTTTGTAGAAAGAAGGAGCAATTCCGTATTCCGAAGCAATGACTCTTACGTACGAGTGCGCAATCTTAGCCGATTCCTTCATAACGTCACCGAGCGAGCCGGTCAATTCTATTTTGCCGCTTCCCTCCATTACGGATACCTCAACCTTGAGAAGATCGCCTCCGGTTTGCGTATAAGCCAGACCGTTGACTACGCCTACGGGGTTTTCGGCTTCAAGCTTCTCTGGGATTACCTTTGCTTTGCCAAGAAGGGAAGAAATATTTTTCGGGGTGACGGTTATTGATTTTACGTTGCTTTCCGCAATTCTTTTTGCCACCTTTCTTATAAGAGATGCAATCTCTCTTTCAAGGTTTCTGACACCCGATTCTCTGGTGTATTCCTTGATGAGCTTCAGTATGGCAGCATCGGTAATACGGAAGCTGCGCTTGGTCATGCCGTTTCTCTTGAGCTGTTTGGGAACGAGATGATTTTTAGCTATTGCAAGCTTTTCCGTATCGGTATAGGTAGAAAGCTCTATTATTTCCATTCTGTCAAGCAGAGGAGCGGGGATTCTTTCGTAGCTGTTTGCTGTTGCGATGAACAGACAGTCGGAAAGGTCTATTGGGATTTCCATAAAATTGTCGCGGAACGATTTGTTCTGCTCGGGGTCGAGAACCTCAAGAAGAGCTGAGGTAGGGTCGCCTCTGAAATCGTTAGCCATTTTGTCAATTTCGTCGAGGACTATAACGGGGTTCTCGGTTTTTGCATTAATGATAGCCGAGACAATTCTTCCGGGCATTGCACCCACGTAGGTTTTTCTGTGACCGCGTATTTCGGCTTCGTCGTGCATACCTCCGAGGGAAACTCTGGCGTATTTGCGCTTAAGTGCTCGTGCAATAGATGCGGCAACTGAGGTTTTGCCGACACCGGGAGGTCCGACCAGACATATTATCTGGTTCTTGATGTCTGAAGAAAATTGCTTCACCGCAACGAATTCAAGTATTCTTTCCTTTACCTTATGAAGTCCGTCGTGGTCTTCGTCAAGGACCGCTCTTGCCTCGCTGACGGTGGTGGCATCGGTGGTTCTTTCGGCAAACGGGAAATCGAGGCAGGTATCAAGGTAGGAGCGCAAAACCGTGCTTTCTGCGGCTCCGAAGGGGGTTTTTGCAAGCTTTCCGAGCTCTTTCAAGAGTTTTTCCTTGATTTCGGGGGAAAGATTCTTGGCATTAATCTTATCCTCGTACTCTTTGATTTCATCATCTTCGTCTTCACCGAGCTCTGCTTGAATTGCCTTAACCTGCTCGCGAAGGAAATAATCCTTCTGGCTTCTGTCGATTTTTTCTCTTACCTGCACTTGAATATCGTGCTCGCATTCGAGAAGCATTCTTTCTTCACCGATGGATACGAGGAGCCTTTCAAGACGTGCCTTCGCGGTAAACACCTCGAGAACGCTCTGCTTGTTGTTATAATCAATAAGAGCAGAGGAAGCAACAAAATCGGCAAATTTTGCAGGGTCGGAAATGGCTTCTGCGCCCATTCGTATATCCTCAGAAAACGAGGGGTGTATCTCTGCAAGTCCGTTGAGCGAGTTTTTTACCTCATGCATAAGTGCATCTATTTTGGGAGGGCAGGAAGAAAATCTGCCTTCGTGCTTAATTTCAGCCGAGGCAACCATAAAGCCTGCTGAGTTATCTATTGTGAGAATTTTTGCTCTTGCAATTCCTTCAAAGACTACCGACAGATTGTTCTGAGTGTTCTTTACTACGTGCCTGATTTTTGCCAGAACGCCTATTTTATAGAGGTCTTCTTCGGCAGGCTCGTCAACGGTTATATCCTTTTGGGTCACGAGCAATACCTGCATATCGTGCATGGTTGCTGCCGCGGTAAAAGCCTTGAGCGAGGTGGGGCGAATGATTTCTATATTCAGCTGTACTCCGGGAAATCCGACTACGCCTCTGAGCGCTATAAGAGGTAGCGTTACGATTCCTGTCGCTGTGTTGTTTTCTATCATAATTTTATCCTTTTGTAAGTATTTTGCGATTTGTGCAATATAAATTCATTATATTATAGCATAGTTTTAAATCAAAGTAAAGTAGATAACAAAATATTTTCAAAAGATTAAAAATTACGCCCTATATGGCAAAGAAACGCGGCGTTTTGAATAAAAAACGAATGCATGAAAATAAATTTCCGAAAATATAACAAAAGTACTTGACAAACGGTGAATAATATCGTATAATACCTAAGAAGCATGATGTGCTATCGAAAATCAAGCAGAATTTCCGTTCTCACCATACCGCAAGGGCGCGTATGGTTAATAATTCTCCAAGCTTTATGCGGGAGCTTTATTTGCGTACGGAATTTCTGTATGCATTTTTTATTTTTCGGAGGTATATGGCCATTAGCACCAAAGACGAAAAGGGTCTCTTGATAAACGAAGAGATTAAATGCCCTGAGGTTCGTGTTTTAGGACCTTCAAACGAGCAGGTCGGCATAATGAAGATTGCCGATGCAAGAGCGTACGCTGAGAATAACAACGTAGACCTCGTTCTCATCGTTCCCAACGCAACTCCCCCCGTATGCAGAGCCGTTGATTACGGTAAGTTCTGTTTCGAGAGAGATAAGCGCGAGAAGGAAGCAAAGAAAAAGCAGGTTATCGTAAAGGTTAAGGAAATTCAGCTTTCCTGCCGTATCGAGCAGCACGATTTCGATACCAGAGTTAATCAGGCGAAGCGTTTTCTTTCCGAGGGTAACAAGGTACGGGCAGTAGTTCGCTTTAAGGGTAGGGAAATGTCCCATATGGAGCTTGGCAGAGAGGTAATCGAGAAGTTCCAGGCAGCGCTCGAAGGAGTAGGTGCCGCAGAGAAGAAGCCCTCGCTTGACGGTAGATTTATGTCAATCGTTATTGCACCGGCGAAACCCGAGAAAAAGTAATTAAGTTTTAAATAAGGGTAATACCCGACAAAAAGGAGATACAAAAATGGGAAAGATCAAGACACATAAAGCATCTGCCAAGAGATTTTCTCTTACCGGCAGCGGCAAGATCAAAATGTCGCACAACAATCACCGTCATAACCTCGGTCTTAAGACCGCAAAGCGCAAGAGAGGTCTGCGCAAGGGTGCCGTTCTCAGCGAGAGCTTTGCACCTACCTACAGAACCCTTATTAATAAGTAATAAGGCATGAGAGAAAATTTGGAGGATGATATAAAATGGCAAGAGTAAAGGGCGCGATGATGACGCGCAAGAGAAGAAAGAGCGTTCTTAAGGCAGCTAAGGGCTATTGGGGCGCAAAATCCAAGCATTTCAAGATGGCTAAGCAGGCCGTTCTTAAGAGCGGTAACTATGCATTTGCCGGCCGTAAGATGAAGAAGAGAGATTTCCGTTCTCTTTGGATCACCAGAATTTCCGCTCAGGCTAAGGTTTGCGGAATGAATTACTCCACCCTTATGCACGGTCTTAAGGTTGCAGGAATTGATCTCAACCGTAAGATGCTTGCAGAAATCGCAGTTTCCGACAAGGAAGCT
>JAZNDN010000023.1:0-61627 GCA_045588085.1 Eubacteriales bacterium | reverse complement strand
TATACAAACAACGACTCATAATAAGTCTCCTAATTATTTATTGGTGGGAACGATTTCCACAATATCATCCATTGTACATTCAAGTGCGGTACAAATTTTAACAAGTACATCACTCGATACGGTTGCACCGTCTTTTTTCATTTTAGCTAATGTCGCAGGACTGATTCCGGCCTTCTCAGCAAGTTCTTTGCTCTTCATCTCACGATCAATTAGCATTTTGAATAGCTTCTTATAGCTGGCAGCCATATTTCACCTCATAAAAATAAATATTTTTATACATTTAACATTGTACCACTTTTATCGACAAAATGCAAGCGGTAAGCGTAAAATAAATTATAAGAACGCAAAATTTATTTCACATGCGCAAATTCAAAAGGCTATTTTAAAGGAATTACAAACCTTTTTCCATAATTTTTTCAAAGTTTTTTCGAAGGATCTTGACTTTTTCCGAGAAATAGCATATAATATATATGCAGGATAGTAATATCCTTGGTGTGAGAGCACCATAAAAAGTTGTGCTGCCGTGGAACAGGATAATTTCCACGCCTTTGACACAGAGCGTGTCTCGCCCGGCAACTGGGATCAAAGTTGTAGTCCAGACGGAGGACTTAATGATTTCCGTACCAATCAGGCATTTTAACTGGATGCCGCGGCTGACAACCAGCAGAAAACTCTCAATTTTCGCATGTTTTGAGGGATGGCACGCCATCCCTCTTTTTCTTTAAATTTGTGTCGAAAGAAGTCAAAATATGAAACAAACAAAACAAGCTAAAAAGATAGCAATAAGAAACGAAATTTTAGATGCAGCACAGATATATAAACGCGAATTAGCCGGAAAAGTATTTATGTTTGTGTATGGCGACGAATGGTTTGAAGTCGTCTTCAAAACAGATCGCTTCCTCCATCTTACCGGTGTGTCTTCTAAGCTCTCAGCACAAGATTTTTATAACAAAGCTCAAAAAAGACAGCTCACCGAACAGCAGTTCGATTTCACACAGCAACATCCTTACGAAACAGCACGTAAGAAATTACCTTGTTTAAAGAGATTACCAGAGCTTACAACCAATCTCGTGTGCGTTGTGAAAGATCTTACGACCATTACGCTTACATATAAAATCGGTCTAACCAATCTTGACTTTACTTTAGGTTTGACAGAAAATATAAACATCAATGGAATCAAAATCAACGACTGGTTTTTACCGCGAACTTTACGCACGAAGGATAACGCGATCGATATAAGTTCGGATGCACAGTTTATTGATTTTGTTCTTGAAAAAAATGCATCGGAAGATAAATACAAAAAGATTACGTTTAACTGCGGTGTCAAGCAACTACCAAAAGCTATTCATCCATTTGTTGATAAGGCTCTATGGCCTCAAAAATAAATGTTAAACTGCGCCACCAATTGCCTATTTTATGTTAAAAAGTCGATGAAGAAATCTATTGCTTTCATCGACTTTTTCTTTGTTTAAGGTTGAGTAAATTTTAGCCACCAAACGGAAAGAGGTTGGCTCAAAAAGCATCCAACCTCTTTCAAAGTGATATAATTTAGTTAAAATCAAAGCCAACTAAAGTTGTCAAAGGATGTACGATTTAACCTCTACATTTTCTCGCGTTTGACTGTAACGGTTTTACGTACTACACGGAATGTACTGAATAGTTAGCATTATACGAACAACTCGTCGGAATATACGGACTATTTGAGACTATACGTTTACATTTTACGTTTACCTATGCGTTGGGGTGATATAGGCCGCAAGTTTAAGTCTTGTCACTCACTCGCAACAAATATCGAGTCTGCTTTTCAAGCCCCGCAGCTACGTGCTTTTTGCAACACAACGTTGTGGTGTTCACGCCGCGTTCTTTCTTTTATTCTCAACGTAGAATTCTTCTGCAATTTTCTATTTTCATGCAAAAAGCCTCCCGGAGTAGAAATAGCCGCTCTACCACAGGAGGTTTTAATAAATGTCCGTTTTTATGGGGTGAGTTCAATGTTTTATTGGAGTTGTTTTTTACTTTTTGTTCTTGAAAAACTGATACAAATAACACGGCAACATGCCGTTGTAAAGCTTTCTCACTTTATCGGCACGGCGTCCGTAAAGCGCTTCAAAGCCCTTATGCGAGGTTATAATGTATGCCTGCCAAGGCTCAAGAGACCTAAAATGCTTTCCCATTCTGCGATAAAGCGCCTCCACCCCGGCAAGTTCGCCAAGTCTTTCTCCGTATGGTGGGTTCGTGACTATGGTGGCACGTCTGCCCGGAGCTGAAATTTCACACGCCTCAGCCCTGAACGAGTTTATCATGGAATTGACTCCGGCTCTTTTCGCATTGTGGCGTGTCAGCTCTATACAAGCGGGGTCTATATCCGAGGCAAATACCTGAAAGGCGGTTTCGACCTCGCCGGCAGCTGCTTCTTCTCTGGCATCTGCCCAGAGCCTTTTTTCTATAAAAGGAAATTCCTCTGCGGCAAAGCTGCGGTGCTTTCCCGGCGCTACGTTTTTCATAAGCATCGCCGCCTCTATTGCAATCGTTCCGCTTCCGCACATGGGGTCCCAGAGAAGCACCTCCTCGCGAGGACGGGAGAGCTTGGCAATTGCCGCTGCCAGAGTTTCTCTTATGGGAGCCGCGTTTGACTGCGTTCTATATCCTCTCTTATGTAGAGGGGTGCCTGAGGTGTCTATCATCAGCGTAGCTTCGTTGTTCAGTATAAAAAATTCCACCTGAAGCTTGACACGGTCCTCGGGTAATATTGATATCCCGTATTTTTCCGAAAGCTTTTTGGCTATGGCCTTTTTCACTATCGCCTGGCAGTCAGGAATTGAATAAAGGTCGGACTTTATAGAGTGCCCCTTAACGGGAAATGCATCGTTTATTCCGATATAATCCGCCCAGTCCAAAGCATAGGTCCCATCAAACAGTTCAGTGAAGCTGTGCGCAGGAAACGACCCCAGCTTTATGTAGACCCGCTCTGCAAAGCGCAAGAATACGTTTGACAGCGCAACAGCCTCCTCGTCACCCAGATAAGTTACTCTGCCGTCTATGGTGGATATTCTTTCATATCCCAAAGCATCTATCTCTTCACCAAGTAAGTGCTCAAGTCCGAAAAGACAGGTTGCAACAAGCTGAAATTTCATAATTTACCAGATTATCCTTTACTTTTTCCCTCGGGAATATATCCTTCGAATATCATACCGGTAAAGCCCTTGCTTCGTGCTGTTTTTTCCTCTTCCTCAGAGCGCACGGTCCAAGCGAGCATTGCGGGACGGAAAAGCCTTCTTATAATACCGGTCGGGAATATAGGCAGATTTTCAAAGTTGCCTGCGATGAAGTGCGGTCTTGCAATAAAGTTCAAAAGATTTCTCTGAACCACCGCATATTTAATACCGCGATACTTGGAATTTAATGTCAAGTGGTCGCAAAGGAAGCCGCGCATCACGTCGGGCGCCGCTTTTTTCACAGCCCCCATAACGAGCGGATTGAAGCTTTCGGTTATATATTCACCCGAATAGGTGCTAAGAATCTGCATAACTGCAGCAGGTGTGCTTTTGTATCCGTCGTCCTTTATTTCAACAAGCAGAGGAACCTTAGCGGCTACAAGTGCAAGCACCTCTTCAAAAAGAGGTATTCTCTCATCTGTTCCGAACAGTGAAACACCGACAAGCTCATCGTACGTCATATCGCTGATTTTTCTGTCAATCCCTGCGGCACGGACAAGGTCGTCGTCGTGAAATACAACTATTTGCCCGTCCTTAGTCTGCCTTACGTCAAGCTCTATTCCAAAGCCCTGCTCGACGGCTCTTGAGAATGCCTTGAGAGAATTTTCAGGAGCGGCGCCCTCATACAAATCAAGCTTGCCATGAAGCCCTCTGTGAGCAAAGTATGCGCCGGCATAACTATCCATACGCTTATCACGCTTGGCTGCTATCATAAAGAGCCAAAGGGCAGCAAGCGCCACCAATACTCCGATGGATATATAAAGTGCAGTCATAAAAATCTCCTTTATCAGTCGTCGCCTACATCAAGAAGCTCAAGTGCGCTTTTTCCTTCATTTCCGTGCTTTGAATCACCGTGCTTTACAAAGAACATAGTGACGAACGAGAGTGCCACGAATACCGTACCGAAGACGAAGAATACCTTGCGCATTCCAATAGCATCATAAAGAATACCCGAAAGGTTTGGAGCGACTATCTGAGCTGCCATAGATGCCGTATAATAGTAACCCGTATATTTACCGACGTCACCGCCCTTGGCAAGCTCTACTACCATCGGGAATGAGTTTACGTTTATGGTTGCCCAGCCTATACCTGCAAGAATGAACACGGGATACATAACCGCCTCGGGAACGAGGGGTGTTATAAAGTTTCCAATAAAGAACGCAGACGCAAGCATTATAATACCTGCAAGAATCGTCTTTCTTCTTCCGAATTTGGAGGATACTATACCTACCGGTATATATGCAACAACCGCAGCTGCCTGAGCTATTATAAGTGTGAGATTGTAATCAAAACCAAGCTCGCGCGTTGCATAAACCGAATATTTACTGGTTATTGAGTTGTATCCGATATACCAAAGCGCAACCGATGCAAGAATTAAAATAAGAGATTTGATTTCGGACGAGGTCAGCTTACGAACCTCTGCAGCTTCGGCACTCTGCTCTTCCTTCTTCTCTTCAAGCGCTTCGCTTTGCGCGACCATCTCGGTTGCCCAGAGCTTTTCCTTGACGGTCGAAAGGAATATAATAAGACCCAGAATCATAACCGAACAAACGGCAACCACGTACCAGGTGTACTGCATATATATCTCGGAGGTGGAGAATATCATACCAAGAACAAGTACGATAATGCCGCCCGCAGTTCCCATAAGATTTATAATTGCATTGCCTTTGGAGCGAAGAGGTTTTACGGTTACGTCGGGCATAAGAGCAACCGCAGGTGAGCGGAACGTTGCCATCGAAATAAGAACAAGAAGCAAAAGACCTACAAATCCTATGAACGGCAGAATATTATTCATCGTTATCTCGAAGGTGCGGCTTGCTATTTTCTCAAATGCATCATCAGCCGAGTCAAGCATCGCCTCCGCTGCGGCAAGCATTGATTCATTTCCGCTTGCACGCGCCTCGGATATAAGCCTGTACGCCTCGTCGCGAAGGGCGTCAGCGGCCTCGTACTGCGAGCTTATATCGGTTGCCATAACCGCAGAAAGCTGCATATTGTCAACCACAGTGAGAAGAATAAACATAACCACAGCGAGAACCGTTCCTATAACTATAAACGGTGTTCGTCTTCCCCATCTGGTATTTACCTTATCAGAGATTGCTCCGAAAACAGGAAGAAGAAATACGGCAAGAACATTGTCCACCGACATAACCGCACCGGACCATGTCTGCGAAAGACCGAAGTGATTAGTCAGAACGAGCGGAACAATAGCGTCGTAGGCCTGCCAAAATGCACTTATGAGGAAAAAAGCAAATCCTACGAGTATTGTGCGTTTGTAATTCAATTTCATAATACGTCTCCGTTGCTTTAACATTTTCCTCTATTTTACCACACGGTATAATATTTGTCAATCCGTGGTCTTTTATGCGCGCAATTTTCTTTTAAATAAGTTGACTTTACGGTAAAAAATATGATACAATATACAAAGTATCAAGAACCGAACGGGCGACACGCGTTTATCAATGATGCCGTCTTAACAGGAAAGGAGGTATACGCCTTGAAAATATTACGCTATCCCGAAGACATAAGACGCAGCGGTGCCGAGGTTGTTCCGCGCTGCGTTCTGGCGCTTGGCTTTTTCGACGGTGTCCATCTGGCTCACCGCGAGCTCATCAGCCTTGCAAAACACAGAGCGCAGGAGCATGGAGTTTCGCTGGCGGTGTTTACCTTCCCCTCAGAGAGCTTTGATATAAAAGCATCCAGCACAAGAATATACCCAACAGAAAAGAAGCTTGCTTTGCTTGAGCAAATCGGAGTTGATATTGCTTACGTTGCGGATTTTTCATCAATAAAAGGCATCGAAGCCGAGGACTTCGCCATTCAAACGATAGCTACAGAGCTTAATGCAGTATGCGCTGTTTGCGGATATAATTTCAGATTTGGAAACGGTGCACGCGGAGATGCTTCCTTGCTCGCCGATAAACTTTCCGAGCTTGGCAAAGAATGCATAATTCTGCCGGAATACAGTTTTCGCAATTCCTCACTTTCCTCATCTCTCATAAGAAGCGCTTTGAAGCGGGGGGACGTTGAGCTCGCGGCAAGCGCGCTGGGACTTCCTTATTTTATAGAGGGCGAGGTGCGTCACGGGGACGGACGCGGAGCAGGACTTGGTATACCCACGGTCAATATCGACAGGGATACACCCGATGAGCTTCTCAAAAGAGGTGTTTATCTGAGCTGCGCATATATCGACGGTGAACGCTATCCCGCAATAACGAACGTAGGAATATGCCCGACGTTTGAGGTGCGACCTCCGCATTCGGAAACCTTTATATTCAACTTTTCCAAAGACATATACGGAGAAAAGGTGCGTATATATTTCCTTAGCTATTTGAGAGAAGAAGAGCGTTTCGAAAGCGAAAAAGAACTTATAATGCAAATAAATGTTGACAAAACAACCGCACTGAACAGATATGGAGAAATAAAATGGCAGGAACTTGGACTAAGCTGACGGTTAGTGTCGGTGTTGAATATTCCGACCGAGCGGCAAGTGTTGTAAGCATGCTCGACAACGGTCTTATGATTGAAGATTTCAGCGATTTTTCGCTGAACGGAATGTATGGTGAGTTGGTTGATGAAAGCATACTTAATGCCGACAGAGAAACCGTAAAAATTTCAATATTCGTTCCCGAGGAAAAGAATCTTAGCGAATATACCGAGTTTATAAAAACCAGATTTTCCGAGCTGAAAATCCCCTACGCTCTGGAGCTTGACGGGCTTGCCGAAGAGGACTGGGCGGAGAGCTGGAAGCAATATTTCAAGCCTATCTCTTTGGGAAAGGTCACGATAGTTCCGGCATGGGAGGACTACTCCGCGCGCGACGGAGAGGTAGTGATAAAGCTGGATCCCGGAATGGCATTTGGCACGGGTAACCACGAAACCACGAGGCTGGTTATGAAAATAATGCAGGACGAAATACATGGCAGCGAGCGTGTTCTTGACGTCGGATGCGGCTCGGGTATTTTATCTATCTGTGCGCTTAAGCTCGGGGCTCAAAGCTGCTTTGCCTGCGACATTGACCCGGTTGCCGTCAGGGTTGCCGAGGAAAATGCGCGCGAATGCGGATTTGATGACAGAATGACGGTTCGAACCTCCGACCTTCTTGCAGGAGTTGAAAGAATCGGCGGATATGACGTTTGCGTTGCAAACATAGTGGCTGAAATTATTATCAGAATGCTCCCCGATATACGCTCATATCTGGCGCCGGGTGCTCCCATTATTCTGTCGGGAATTGTCGCAGACAAGGCAGACGAGGTAAAGAAATGCGCCGCAAAGTGCGGATTTGCCGTTGAGAGAGAGGAATCCGAGAACGATTGGGTTGCTCTGCTTATCAGATAACTGTTCGGATGCCGTGCCACGCACGGCAATAAAACAAGAGCGGATACCCCAAGTCCGCTCTTATCTGTTCGAACTAAAACTTTGATTTTGACAGGAGGCACGTATGCCAAGATTCTTCGTTGAAAAGGAAAGCATAAAGGACGGAAGAGCCGTAATTGTCGGTGACGATTCAAGACATATAGCAAGGTCACTCAGAATGGCGGAGGGGGAGGAAATAACAATCTGCGACGGCAGCGGTGACGAGTTTATTTGCCAACTGGAAAAAATAAGAGACGAGGCGTGCGAATGCAGAATAATCTGCTGCAAAAAAGGAGAAAGCGAGCCTCCGTACGAGCTGGTGCTGTTTATGGCGTATCCCAAAGGTGACAAGCTTGAAACCGTCATACAAAAGGCAGTGGAGCTTGGCGCTACTGCTATAATCCCATTTGAATCCTCCCGCTGCATAAAGCGTCCCGACGAAAAGAAATCGGAGGCAAGGCTGCCAAGGCTTCAAAAAATCGCCGAGGAGGCTGCCAAGCAGTGCGGCCGCGCGCGTATTCCAACGGTAAGCATACCTTTAAGCTATTCCGATATGCTTAAAGAGGCATCTGCCTTCCCTCTCGCGCTTTTCTGCTACGAGGACGAAGCGGGGCATTCAATCAAGGACTGCCTTTCCAAGCTTTCGCAAATTCCATCCGGCATTTGTGCCGTCGTAGGCTCCGAAGGAGGCTTTTCGAAGGATGAGGCGGCAGCTGCCGCAGATGCCGGGCTCACTTTAATAACGCTGGGAAAAAGAATTTTGCGTTGTGAAACAGCTCCTGACTACGTGCTTTCTGCCATTTCATATCATTTCGAGCTTTGATATAGACAAAAAAGGCAATTTTGACAAATAATCAGCAATTTTTTTGTGTAAAATAAAAACTTTTTTCAAAAAAGTATTGAAAAATGACAAAAAATGAGTTAATATATAGTACAGTATAAACAAATGTCTTCACACGGAATGTGAAAGGGGAACTGTATGTCCAACCGCTTATTTCAGACCGTTATTCATCAGATGAAGGATGTTCTCGGGTGCACTATCGGTGTAATTGATGAAAACGGCATAATTATCGCTTGCAGCGAGCTCGGCAAAATAGGCGAATCTCGCCAGAGAGTAAAAGAAGAGCTTTCTTTCTCCGGCGGCAACGTTATTTACGACGGATTTACCTACCGCTTTGTACTAGACAACGATAAAAACGAATGCATTGTATTTGCGGAGGGTACCGGCGCCGAGGCAGGCAAGGTTGCAGATATTCTCGCAATATCCATAGGTAACCTCAAAACTCTTTACGATGAGAAGCACGATAAGGGCTCATTCATCAAAAATATCATTCTTGATAACATTCTCCCCAGTGATATATATATCAAGAGCAACGAGCTTCGCTTCAATAACGAGCAGCAAAGAGCTGTTTTCGTAGCAAAATTCATAGGAAGCTTAGAGGCTCCTCCTTATGAAATAATCCAGGGTATGTTTGAGGACAAGCCCGAGGATTACGTAATAAATATCAGCGAGCAGGATATCGTAATAGTCAAGGAGATTGACAGAGACGAAACCGACGAAGGACTTGAGGATTTTGCAAAATCGGTAATAGCTTACGCCAAGAAAAACCACGGCGCAAAGGTTCTTATCGGTATTTCCTCGATAGCCGAGCATCTTAAGGACCTCGCAAGAGCCTACAAGGAAGCAAGAATTGCTCTTGAGGTAGGAAAGGTCTTTGACATTGAAAAGCCCATAATGTCCTACGGAAATCTGGGAATAGGCCGACTGGTTTATCAGCTCCCCACGACGCTTTGCGAGATATTCCTCCAGGAAGTATTCAAAAAAGGCTCACTTGAATCTCTTGACAGAGAAACTCTTATGACGGTTCAGAGCTTCTTCGAAAATAACCTTAACGTTTCGGAGACCTCAAGAAAGCTCTTCGTACATAGAAACACCTTGGTTTACAGACTTGAAAAGATAAGAAAGCTTACCGGTCTTGACCTGCGCGAGTTCGACCATGCAGTTACCTTCAAGGTTGCGCTTATGGTAAAGAAATACCTTTCCAACAAGCCTACCAAATTCTGATTGCAATCGCGAAAAACCGACCGTTCAATCCGCAAGCGCGGATTACAGCCCTGCAAATTCGCTTTGCAGGGTAAACTGTTGTATAACGCTGTACGAATTACCGACGCTCTGATTGCATATCATTACTGAAGCAGGGTGATACAACAAATAAACGAGCTGCCTCGGCAGCGGAATGCGGATTTCGAATGTCAGATAATTACAACGTGCAATCCAATAAAAAACGGCTGCGCATAATAATACTCACGGCAACGTTAGTTCTTATAGCAGCTCTTATTGTGTGTGGCGTTATTGCCGCGATAATAAAAAAGAACTCACCTCCCACTACCAAAGAGCAGCTTATGGCTAATGTAAGCGAAGGCATTCCTAAAAACGCTTACAACGTTATGACCGCCCTCAAAAAGTGGGATTTCCCTGATTTCGACGGTGAGACTCTCAGCAAAATCGAGTACTTTTATCAGCATCTTTACTACACCGAAATTGAAAGCCACGAGACCCTCGCCGCAAAAACAGCCGGAATTTTTATAGACGAGTATTATGAAAGCATCGACCTTAAGGATAAATCCGACGTTACCAACGCTTTGGCGAGCTCTTATATATCGGCGGTCGGTGACAGATACGGTGTATACCGTGACAGCGAAGAAAATGAAATATACGAGCAAGACCTCAGCGGACATACAGTCGGTATAGGCGTGATTATTTCAAAAAATCACGACGGAAATATACTGGTTAAATCTCTCGTACGCGGTGCGCCCGCCGAATCCGCGGGAATAAAGGCATCGGACGTTATAGTTGCGGTTGACGGTACCCGTGTCAGCACCATCGGCTATAAAGAAGCAACCGACCGCATAAGAGGCAAAATTGGCACTAAGTTAACGGTCACAATCCTCCGCGGTGATAAAGAATCGGATATTACCGTTACGAGAAAGAAATTCGAAGACGTAACCGTAAACTACGAAATGCTTGGCGGAAGCGTCGGATATATCTCAATCGAGAGATTCAAGGGGAATACAGCGAAGCAATTTGTCAATGCGATTGACACGCTTGTCAGCGACGGTGCGGTTGGAATAATATTTGACCTGCGCTCAAACCCCGGCGGACTTCTGCGTTCGGTTTCCGACATTCTTTCCTACATTGTTCCGACAGGAACTGAGATTGCCTCGTTTTCCAACGGCAAACCACCTATGAAAGCAACTCACGGAACCGAGCTTGAACCTACTGATAACGTATACACGCTCCCCTCCGTCGTGCTGGTTAACAGTTCAACAGCCTCGGCAGCCGAGCTTTTCGCCGCAGCAATGCGTGATTTCGGTGAAATGGAGCTTTTGGACGTCACCGTAGTAGGAAAAACCACGTTTGGCAAGGGCGTTATGCAAACCACCGTTGATTTTCCGGCAGGTGCTTCTCTCACTCTTACCGTTGCACGCTACAATGCACCGCTCGGTGAAAATTACGACGGTATCGGCGTTATCCCCTCTTCTACTGTAAAGGACGGTGAGAACGCCATTGAGCACTCAACCCAAGTCCTTCTTGACATGATTGAATAACGAATTATAATTATGCGGAGCTACCGCGAGCTAAATATATTGTTAGGAGAAAAAACAAATGGCAGAAACTAAGATTTACACCCCCCAAGGCTTCAAGGCACTTCAGGAGGAGCTTGATTATCTTGTCAACGTAAGAGTTGAGGAGAACAAAAAGGAAATTTCCACCGCGCGTTCCTTCGGTGACCTTTCCGAGAACAGTGAATACGATGCAGCTAAAGAGGAGCAGGGCAAGATTCACGCCCGCATTGCAGAGCTTCGCGAAATGATTGCAAATGCTAAGGTTCTTGACGAATCTCAGATTGATGAGAGCAAAATCAGTGTTGGCTCGATAGTCGTTCTCTACAACGTTGAAAGAGCAAAGGAATTTACCTATCACATAGTCGGCTCATACGAAACCGACCCTCAGAACGGAAAGATTTCCGACGATTCGCCCATAGGAAGAGCACTCCTCGGTGCAAAAGCAGGAGATGAGGTAGTTGTTGCAGGCATTGCCAGAGAGCAGCACCTTCAAATCAAGAGCGTTACCAGAGCCAAGGAAATATAAGCTCTCGGTTATATATTGTTGAAAGGAAGCAGTTATTATGGCAGACAACCAGATGAACAATCTCAACGAAACGAGCGAGCTCAAGGTAAGACGCGATAAGCTTGCCGCGCTGTACGAGGCAGGAAAGAACCCATTTGAGATAACAAAATACGACGTTACCCACTCAAGCACCGAAGCTATAAAGCTCTTCACCGAGCGCGAGGCAGAGCTTGAAGCAGGCGGACAGACTCTCACCGTCAGAATTGCGGGAAGAATGGTCAGCCGCAGAATTATGGGTAAAGCTTCTTTTGCACACGTTCTTGACGGCGAGGGTAAAATTCAGCTTTACGTTGCAAGAGACGATCTCGGTGAGGAGAATTATGCAGGCTTCAAGAAATGGGATATTGGTGACGTTATCGGCGTAGAGGGTATCCTTTTCCGCACCAGAACCGGAGAAATCTCCATTCATGCAAAGAGCGCAACGCTTCTTGCAAAATCCCTTCTTCCTCTTCCTGAAAAATTTCACGGACTTACCAATCTTGAGCAAAGATACAGACAGCGCTACGTTGACCTTATCGTTAACCCCGAGGTTAAGGATACCTTCGTTAAGCGTTCAAAAATTCTTCGCCTGATTCGCTCATATCTTGACGAAAAGGGATACCTTGAGGTTGACACGCCTATACTTGTTCCCCTCGAAATCGGCGCATCTGCGCGCCCCTTCATAACCCACCATAACACGCTTGATATGGATATGTATCTCAGAATAGAAACAGAGCTTTATCTTAAGCGTCTTATCGTAGGAGGTATGAACAAGGTTTACGAGGTTGGACGTATATTCAGAAATGAGGGAATGGACCCCAAGCACAATCCCGAATTCACCACCATTGAGCTTTACGAGGCTTTCACCGATTATTACGGAATGATGGATCTCGTTGAGGAGCTTTACAAGATGCTCGCAAAGGAAATCTGCGGAACCACCAAGATTACCTATCAGGGCAACGAAATAGACATGGGACACTGGGAGCGTCTTACGATGGTTGAAGCGGTCAAGAAATATTCCGGTGCGGATTACAACGATTGGGCAGACGACGCTGCGGCAAGGGCCTGCGCTGAAGCGCTTCACGTCGAGGTTCCCGCCGACGCTACTCGCGGAACGGTTCTTGTCGAGCTCTTTGATGCATTCGTGGAGGACAAGCTCATTCAGCCTACCTTCATCTACGATTATCCCGTTGAGAACAGCCCCTTGGCGAAAAAGAAGCCCGAGAATCCTCTGTTCACGGAAAGATTCGAGTATTTCATCAACTGCATGGAATTCGGCAATGCCTTCTCTGAGCTCAACGATCCTATCGACCAGAAGGAGCGCTTCGAGCGCCAGGTTGAGAAGAAGAGAGCCGAGGAGCCCAACTGCCGTGCAGAAGTTGACTACGATTACGTCACCGCGCTCGAATACGGCATGCCTCCCACAGGCGGTCTCGGCTTCGGTATAGACAGACTCGTTATGCTTCTTACCGACTCCGCTTCCATAAGAGACGTTCTTCTCTTCCCCACGATGAAGCCGGAGACTTAAATAATTTCTTACAATATAAAGCGAGGTGCGAGTTTATTCCGCACTTCGCTTTTCACATTCTCTGTTGCACCGCGACACCGTAAAAATATACAATCATGCAAAATTTGCAATAAGAACTTGTCTTATATTATAAATTTTGCGCCTCATTTTGCATTTAAATTCAACATTGATTTCGGTAAAATAGTATTGTTAACAGCAGTGTATAAATTCTGTTTCCGAACCCTGATTTGAAAAAGGAGAAATCTTGCATGCTGATAAAAAAGATATCAAATAACGAAACCGTAGCGTTTGCGGCGCAAGAGCTTGAACGCTATCTTAAGAAAATTGACGCTAAAATACCCGATACATTTGCAATCGAGCTCGATTATATAGAGCTTGGTGATTCAGATGTCGACACCGTAGATATTCAAATAGGAAAGTGCGGCGGATATATTCACGGCTCGAATCCCCGAAGCGTTCTTTTCGCGGTTTACAAGTATATGGAAGCTCTTGGCGTCAGGTGGCTAAGACACGGCGCTGACGGCGAATATATTCCCGACGGTGTTTGTGTTGCAGGCAAAGAGGTTTCTCTTA
Source organism: Eubacteriales bacterium (assembly GCA_045588085.1). Taxonomy (GTDB): domain Bacteria; phylum Bacillota; class Clostridia; order Oscillospirales; family CAG-272; genus UBA1740. The sequence goes on along the minus strand of JAZNDN010000023.1, from coordinate 47,784 downwards.
AGACATCTGCCACGCAAAAATACAGAGGAATGTGCATTGAAGGCTCATGCTCTATCGAAAATATGCTTGAAAACATAGATTGGGCAGCAAAGATGGGCTTCAATACCTATTTCATTCAGTTCACTCTTCCAAGGCACTTTTTCGAAATGTGGTATCAGCACAGATACAATCCCACTCTGCCGACCAGACCCATAACAGACGATGATATTATGGAATTCAAGCGCAGAATGATAGTGGAAATTAAAAAGCGCGGCATGCTCTTTATGGACGTCGGCCACACCTGGACACTCAGCGCCTTCGGTATCACCGGGGACCTTACGTCTACCGTCATTCCCGAGCATCTGCGTGATAATTTTGCCAAGGTTCCTGGTGTACGCCCCCTGCATGATACTCAGCTTTGCCACTCTAAGCCTCACGTCAGAAAGGCGGTAGCCGACTGCGTTGTGAAATATGCAAAGGCTCACCCGGAGACCGACGTTATTGCATTCTGTTTAGCCGACGGTGAGCACAATCATTGCGAGTGCGAGCAGTGTATCAAAAAAAGACCGAGCGATTGGTATTTCGTAATGCTGAACGAAATAGACGAGGCATTGACTAAGGCTAATATCAGTGCGAAGGTATGCTTCGCCGCATATCTCGACCTGCTTTGGCTACCCATTTGTGAGAACATAAAAAATAAAGACAGATTTATTATGATGTTCTGCCCTATCGGAAGAGATTATCTGAGCTCATATACCGATATAACCGAAATCCCGGACGAAGAGCCCTACGTGCTTAACAAAATGGAGGTTCCCTCCAAGGTCGAATGTAACATTGGATTCTTCAAGAGAATGTATGCTCATACGGGTGTCGAAACCTTCTCGTTTGAATATTATTATTGGCGCGGCGGTGCCGAGCATTATGATGACTTCGGCGGAATTGACCTTGCAAAAACTATATACAACGACTTAACGGTAAGCGGCTCATACGGGCTTAAGGGAATGATGAGCTGCCAAACTCAACGCTCGTTTATGCCCACAGGACTCGGCAATTTCATTATGGGAAGGAAGCTGTGGGATGACAAGATTCCCTATGAGGAAATCGAAAAAGAATATTTCGGCTACTCGTTCGGCACTTATGCCGATAAGGTAATAAACTACCTTACCGAGCTTTCGGCGCTTTCAAAGGGAGATTTGAAGCTTGTCAAGGCAAAGGCCAAAGAAATGCTTAAATATCTTAACACGGTCGATACCTCCGATATGACTGAGTGCCGTGAAAGGTCGGTATTTTATCTCATATTCCACGTAAATAAGCTTATAAGATACGTTGACGCTATGGAAAAAACCGCAGAATGCGGAATTGACGGCGCAGAGACCGAGTGGGCAGAATTTTTACGCTACGTAAGAGAAAACGAGCTTGCCGTTCAAACAGTTTTCGACCTTTATTTGTATCTTGACTTCGTTGCAACTAAGTACGATGGACTCAAGGACCGCCTTTTAAAATAAACGGTTTCGGGCAAAACGTCTTTGAAACGCACTTTCCCCTTTGTTTAATCCAATAAAAAGCTACGGCTTGCATTTTCTGCTTGCCGTAGCTTTTTATTTTTAGCGATTTTATTTCAAGTGCGATTAGAGCTTTCTGACTATTTTGTATCCGCATTCCGACAGTAGCCAGTAGGCATCGTCGAGTATCTGATAGTCGTATTTTATTACGTCCTTATCATATTCCTCCCCGCCGTCGCGCTCAAGCAGGAGCCTTCTGAACTCGACAAGACCGTCAAAGGTCGTAAGATTTCCGTGACGTCTTACAGCGTAATTTTTTCCGTTGGTGTAACGAAGCTTACCGTCCTTTTCCGCAGTTTCGGTTCTGATAGTTTCGATATCCGCGGGAATCATTCCCTTGCTTATCATAAACGAATTCCATCTCGCGTGCTCGTGAATAGCCATGGTTTTTCTGAGACTGTCCTTGAAATTAAGGTCGTATCTTATGATTTTTTTGCCGTTGACCTCAGCATTGTAATACTCCGTATCCGGCATATCACCTTTGGCGTATATCTGCAAATACTCAGACTCGCTCACCGCTTCCGCCTCACTGTCGGAAGATACGTAGTCAAGACCTAAAAGGTTAAGCTTTGAACGAAGACTGAGACAGCAATAAAGACTTGATTCACGCTCAAGCTGTGTTTTTTGAGTATGCCAGTTTCTGTTTGAGGCTTCTGCGCAACTCTTGGCAAACTCCGCATCAACCGCAGAACCCGCCCCGCGAGTTATCTCGTATTCGAGATCGTAGGTCTCGTTACGCATCTTTGCCATTTTCATTATTTTGTCGCTTACTATTTTCTGCGAATCGTATACCGTTTCCTGCTCGTTTCCGATGAAATAACAGCTATCGTCGCTGAGAAGCTCCTGCACGTTGTGATATTTACGAACCTTCACAAACAGTACAAGTCTCTCTATTTTCCATTCGCGTTTTTTCTCAAGCAGCTTCCTCGCCATATCTATATTTTCGAGGTCCGAGCCAAAGGCTATGACGACAAATCCGACACCGGACTGCGCTATATTGCGAATACGGTTATAAAAATCCCTGTCGTTTATATCGAGGTGATAATACGTCTCCTCACCGGGACTTTCGGGCATAGGAAGATATTGCTCCGGATTGATGTCGCGGCATTCGTGTATAAAGCGATAATAGGTATGGTTGAGATTCTTATTGTTCTCCGCTAAATTCTTATCAAATATATGGTATCTGACAGGCTTGAGAATTGAAGGCTGATATCCGTTTTCCTGTTTATCGGCGGTATCCTTTGCGGTTAGGAACTGGTTGTTGGCAACAGACGTCATGAAAATCTGCTGATTTGTTTTTCCGAATCCGATAAAGACTACGTTCAGCTCTACTCCCGGACGAAGCAGACCTGTTGAGTAATCTATATGCTCATCCGTAAGAAATGCAGACAATGGATATCTGTCGATAAAGTCCATTGCGATTTTTTGGTATTTGTTTACGTACCGAACACAGCCACAGCCTTCCTTTACGATATCCTCATAAATAGCCTCGTATCTCGGATCTCCGAGGACGAATATGCTGAGTCTGAGATACAGCGAATGTCTGTTTTGCTCATCAAGCGTACGAATAAGGTCGACAAAGCTGCGACAGATAAGCATATTTCTATCGTCGTCCTCTGTATTTACCATCACTATGCATTCTCTGGAGCCGCTCACAGCACTCCGGAAGATGCGGCTAACCGCACTTTCATAGTCAGGAACGTCTATATACGGAACTTTGGCAAGATACAGGCTGTCGCGTTCTTCGGCACTGAGCGTATCTATTATTATTTTGCTGCGCCGCTTCTCACTTGAGTATATCATTCGGCTTCTGTCATTGTTACCTATTATGAAGAGCCTGTCATTTAAATTCACGTGCGCCTTAACGCCCTGGAGATACTCCCAAATGTGTTGGCTTACCAAAGAGAAGGTAAAAAGCATGGCATTAAGCCCTACCAGAATAAACAAAGCATACACGGTAAAGCTGTAAATGCCGCTTTCACTCATAAGAAGCGATATGCTGCTCATATCGTATCTGAGGACCACAAGACCTATTATCTTGCTTATAGCCGAGAAAAAGGCCTCAAGAAAATTACTTCCGGCATACATATGACCCGTGCAATAAAGAGGTATTGCCGTTACGTATATCAGCGCAAAGGCTCCCTTTTTGAAGCCTCTCAGAAAAGCAATCCTGTCAGCACGGCTTTTTGTTATTACGTTCAGTACAACGCCCGCAAGCTCTATGCAAAGAACCGCAAGGCATATAACCGTGACTATATTAGCCGTCAGCATTTCAAATCTCCCATTCTCTCGTCTTCGTCGGCAATACTGTCGTAAAGTGCTATCGAGTCCTTCCTTCTGCATTCTGCGGAAAGCTCGTAATAAGGACGAAGGTCGGGATGCGTTTTTGCGATTTTATCCTTTCTGGATTTATCGAAAACGTAGCCCTCCGTTCGCATAAACGCGCACCATCTCTTGTGCTCGGCAAGCTGAAGTCCCTCTATATCCGAGCCGAAATCTATACCAAGCTTTTTCATAACAAGCATATGCACTACCGTTGCAATAGACGCACGGCGGAAATACTCGTATTTCTCGTAACACTCGCTGTTCTCACGGTACAGCTGCTTTATCTTTTCGGCAGAGTAGTTCTTTTCGGCACGCATCTGCTCGTCCATGCGGTCTATCCATGCATTGTGTATCCTCAAGCCGTAGCGCTCAAGGTTTCTTTGCTCAATAACCTTAAGAGAATATCTCTCCCGCATATCGCCTATAAAGGTTATGTCGTAGTTGTCCTTGCCAAGACTCCTCAACCCTCCGTTCTGAGCGAACGTAATATTTTTGATTGAGCTGTAAACTACCGTATAAATCTGTGGCTTTTCTTCCGAGCGCGACCTGCGCGATATAAGGCCTCGAAGCTTCATTGCCGTCTCAACGTTAAGCTCGTCGTTACCGAGAGTGACAAACACAGCCGTCGGCTGCTCAATGCTGTCAATCAGCTCGCTAAGAGTGCTGTCGGTAACGTCAACGTCGGGGTGCGTGTATATTTCATAGTAAGGTCCGTCGGGCTCCGTTCTGTCCTCACCCTCTATAATTCCGCGGCTTATAAGCTCTGGAGCTATATTTTTAAGCGGAGACAGTATATCGGAGCATTTGTCGGCAATATGTATTTTCACCTTATACCCGGGAATCTGTCCGCACCAGCATAAAGTTTTCAAGAACTCGGTTCCGTAGCTTCCTGAGCCGATTATCAGCGTGTTTATGCATTTATCGCCCTCTTCGTCGATAATGTAATTTTTAAAGACGTCGGACTTCAGAACGGTTCCTATAATAAGATTGCGCTTTTCGTTGACACGGCGAAGCTTCATATTGCCGTTATCAACCGAATCCAGAAGAGCCTCGCTCTCGGTGGTGGTGGAAAATACGTAAAATTCGGTATTCGCGGTATTATATCTTCCGCCTCTTGCCTCTCGGCAATGATTTATCATTGTTATTGCCTGCTTGATGTTCTCATCTGAGTTTTCGCCTATAAAATAGAACTTTCTCTTTATCCGACGGGAAAGCTTAAGTCCGATTTCGGTTATATCCTTGCTGAAGCAGATACAGCCAAGCCGTTTCGCTCTGTCAATCGTCTCGGTATCCGCCTCCTCGTTCTTTTCAAACACGTCAAAGAAAACAACCATAGGCTTTTTTCGGCTTCTCTTCTTTTTTTCGGATTCACGCTCTTCTCTTTGCTCGGTGAGAATGTTCGTAGCGAGTGCTATGGATACCTCGCTGAGCTCTGAAATATAGCAGATTTCGTCTGCGCGCTTGAAGGTGTATCTGAGAAGCGCGGAAATGTTCTTAAAGAACGAGAGTACGAATCCTGCAGTCATAACGGGTGATGCTATGAACAGTATAGCACCGTATCCCGTGTATATTTCTCCGAGCGTTCTGCTGACCCTTTCGGTATCGCTTATAACGCCTATAAAGTCGTTAAAATCGCCGTCCAGAATAAACACCCTGAATGCATTGTGCATCGAAAGACTCACTGTTTTCAAAACTCTCGTAAACATAATCCCGGAGGTGAAATATTCATAGAAATATATGGGTAAAAACAGAAGAGCTACGCCGAAATAGTAGCATATGAGGAACGACTGAAAGGGCGTAAGTATCGTGTGCTTCTTATAAAGCGCATCGCCTTTCATCGAAAACTCCTTTTTGTGCTGTCGGGCTGCGGCGGCGAATCCCGCCAAAACAAAAGCAAGTGACGCTATAAGACATACCGTACACATAGTACCGATGAACATATAAGCCTCCGATTATACAGAATTTATAATTTATAATGACATTTTACAACTTTTTGTGACGGTTGTCAACCGTTACGCCTCGTCCACAAAAAGCGGAAGCAATTTTTGGGAACCTACATCTACAAGTCCGTGAGTCGTCATTTTAAGATGAGGAATAACCGGCAGGCTGACAAACGCCATATTCATAAACGGCTCAATGTCAGACGGAGCGCCAAGCTCATATACTGCCGCACGTACCTCTTCGTTTTGCCTTGCCGCCTCGGCACACTCCGCATCGGTCATAAGTCCTGCTATCGAAAGAGGCATTTGCGCTATCACAACCCCATCCTTGACAACCGCAAGTCCGCCGCCTAATTCTCTTATGCGGTTTGCCGCTGCTGCCATGTCGGAATCTGTCACTCCGATGACGATAAGATTGTGTGAATCGTGTGAAACCGATGATGCAATAGCACCGCATTTAAGACCGGCACCGTGTACGTATCCAAGACCTATATGCCCTGTGCTTTTATGTCTTTCTATAACGGCAAGCTTCAGGATATCGCGCTTCGTATCAGAGCCGCCTCCGACACCGAAATCTATCTCAAAAAGCTTCTGTTCCGTAAGAAGCTCTCCGGCTACGATAGATATAACTCGACATAGTCTTTTGCCCTCGGAAAGAATTTCAAAGTCTTTTTGCGAAAGCTTATCCAGCTTGAATGAGGAACGAACCGCTATCTCAAGCTCCTCGCTGACCTTTGGCATATCGAACTCGCGCGCCGTACCGCCCTCGGCAACAAGCACTCCGCGCTTATAAACCGCCTGAACCTGTAAGCTCTCGGCACTGTCAAAAACAACAATATCGGCATAGTAACCAGGCGCAATAGCACCGGTATCCTTAATTCCGAAATGCTCTGCGGCGTTAAGGCTTGCCATTCTCACAGCGTCAACCACGTTTTTCCCTGCATGAACAGCACGTCTTATAACCTCGTCCAAATGGCCCAATGCAATAAGGTCTGCCGGGTGTTTGTCATCACTGACAAGCAGGCATCTGTGCTTTGCATCGGTATCGAAAAGAGGGAGAAGCGCGTCAAGATTTTTCGCCGCCGTTCCCTGCCTTATCATAACACGCTGCCCAAGAGAAATGCGCTCGGCAGCCTCGTCAAAGGAGGTGCACTCATGGTCGTCCTTAATTCCCGCGGCTACGTAAGACGAGAGCGGCTCGCCTGTGAGAAGAGGTGCGTGCCCGTTCACTACTCTGCCATACCTCTTAGCATCTGCAATCTTCTGCATAAGGTCGCTGTCACGGTTGATTACTCCAAAGTAATTCATAACCTCGCCGAGTGCCACTACGCGCTCGTGCCCGTAAAGCTCCTCAAGCTCGGAGGCGCTGAGTGTAGCTCCGGACTCGCAGAATGCCGTTGCGGGAACGCAGGACGGAAGCGCGATATAAACCGACACGGGTAAGCCCTCGCTTGCCTCGAGCATGTATTTTATTCCGGGAACCCCCGCAACATTGGCAATCTCGTGCGGGTCCGCGATAACTGCCGTCGTTCCGTGAGTTACGCAAGCTCTTGCAAACTCCGCAGGCGAAAGCATTGTACTCTCTATATGAATGTGTCCGTCTATAAAGCCGGGGGAGATAAGCCTGTCCCTTACGTCTACGACCTTATAATCCGCAAGCTCTTTTATATCGCCTATTGCTATGATTTTGTCGTTTTCCACAAGAACGTCGCAAAGCGGGCACTCGCCCGTAAAAACGTTCACTATTCGTCCGCCCTTAAACAAAAGCTTCATAATCTCTCCTATTCGACGCAGGTGTCGCCTGCGCCGCGTGAAATGTTTTATATTTATATTCTATCACAGGCGCGCGAAAATGTCAAAAGAAATCTCAAATATGCCTCTTTGGCGTTAAAATAAAGTAATAATCGGCTTTTTTTGCCTCGGGGTTGACAAACGGTGTTTTCCGTGCTATAATCTATTCCGTAAAACCGTTGAAGCGGAGATAACGGTAGTGATGCTTTCACAGAGAGCCCGCGTTGCTGAGAATCGGGTAAAAAACAAGCTATCAAATGGACCGCGGAGGGCAGAGGTGAAAGAGATTTTGCTTTATTAGCTTCTGACGCAGGGCACGCGTAAGCTGCCGCGAGTATGTTGGTACTCTATCGAACAAGGTGGCATAGCGATTTTTTCGTCCTTGGCGATTTTTCGTCGGGGATTTTTTGTTTTAATACCGGCGGCCGACTTTCACCTACGGAGGACAAAGCAATGAAAAGCAAGCGATGGCGTGAGCCTGAGGATTTTAATTTCTGAAATAACAAAGGCTCATACCAAAAACGAATACGAATATTAAAGAGGATTGAAAAATGAAATTTAACGGAATTGATTATGACACTTATTTTAAAAACTACCCCGATGCAAACGGATATTTTGGAAAATACGGCGGCTCTTTTATCGCCCCGGAGCTTCAGGCTGCGATGAATGAAATAACCGAAGCTTATTTCACTATATGCAAATCAAGAAAGTTTATCAGCGAGCTTCGCCGCATCCGCCGCGAATTTCAGGGCAGACCTACTCCGATATCCTATCTTGAAAGGCTTTCGGCAAGCATCGGAAACGTTCAGCTTTACGCTAAGCGCGAGGACCTTAACCATACCGGTGCGCATAAGCTCAATCACTGCATGGGCGAGGCGCTTCTTGCAAAGTACATGGGCAAGAAAAAAGTAATTGCCGAGACCGGTGCAGGACAGCACGGTGTCGCACTTGCGACTGCCGCTGCTTATTTCGGACTTGAATGCGATATTTACATGGGCACGGTTGATATTCAGAAGCAAGCGCCCAACGTTGCCAGAATGAAGATACTCGGTGCAAACGTCGTTGAGGTAACACACGGCCTCGCAACTCTCAAGGAGGCGGTTGACTCCGCCTTTGAAGCGTATGCAAGAGAATACAAGGACGCTATTTACTGCATCGGCTCGGTAGTCGGCCCTCATCCTTTTCCTATGATGGTAAGAGATTTCCAGAGCGTCGTCGGTATTGAGTCAAGAGAGCAATTCCTTGACATGACCGGAGAGCTTCCCGACGCTATCGTTGCCTGCGTCGGTGGCGGTTCGAATGCCGCAGGCTTCTTCTCCGGCTTCCTTAACGACCCTGTCGAAATATACGGAGTTGAGCCCCTTGGCAGAGGTGAGAAGCTCGGAGACCACGCGGCAAGCCTCAAGTACGGCTCCGAGGGAATAATGCACGGCTTCAACAGCGTTATGCTCAAGGACGAAAACGGCGAACCCGCTCCGGTCTACTCGGTCGCAAGCGGTCTTGATTACCCCTCTTCCGGTCCTGAGCACGCATTCCTTCGCGACGCCGGCAGAGTTCACTACGATGCAATCGGTGATGATGAAACCATCGACTCGTTCTTCCGTCTTTCTCGTCTTGAGGGTATCATACCCGCTATTGAAAGCGCACACGCTGTGGCATATGCCGTTAAGCTGGCAAAGGAAATGGGCAAGGGCTCCATACTTATAAACCTCTCCGGCAGAGGTGATAAGGATATGGATTATGTAATCGAAAGATACGGCATTCCCGAAAAAAAATAATTATAAAATTCACGCCTCGGTACAATCATTAACCGAGGCGTGTACTTTTTTTACTCTAAAATCCAAGCTTTGATATTAGGGTATATCTTTTATATGTCAAGTGAGTTCAAACAGCGCTTAGGCGCAAGTGCAGAAAACAAATTTTTGTGGGTATTTTGATGCTTAAGTGTTGGCTTGGGCTCCGAAGGCGTATTTTCATACGTCGAGTGAGTCCAAACGGCGCTTAGGCGCAAAATACACCAAAAATTAAAGGTTGGTGTAGATTTTCTTCTCCATCTCCCTCTCGCCGTATTCCTTTTTACCAAGTGCTATACTCTTCATAAGGAACGTCATGTTTTCGGCAAGATTGCGCATGGTTTGCATGCCTTCTAGGTCGTTTGCCGCTTCTCCGACCTTTCTGCCGTGAACGTCGTTCCAGTAGGACGAGGTAGCAATAGGCATACCGCTTACAGCAAAATATTTATTCAAAACGTCAAAGGTAGTTGCAAGACCACCGCGGCGAGCCGCGCAAACTGCGGCACCGACCTTCATGCATTTCGAAAAATGCGACGAATAAAAGAGTCTGTCAAGCAAGGATATAACTGTTCCGTTGGGCGATGAGTAGTACACGGGGGTGCCAACTACGAGTCCGTCCGCATCCTCAAATTTCTTTGCGAGCTCGTTTACGATATCCTCCTTGACGCATCTGCCGTTTTTATAGCAGAATGAGCAGCCTATACAACCGCTGACCTCAAGCCCACCTACACGGACAATTTCGGTTTCTATTCCGTTTTTATCAAAGACCTTTTTCATTTCCTCTAAAGCGAGCGTAGTATTTCCATCTTTCCTGGGGCTCGCGTTAATCATTAAAACCTTCATTACATATTTCCTTTCCGGCAATCACGACTTTTTCTCGAAATCCGAAGCTATGCCTGTGAGAATATCTCTTATCTTCAGATGCTGAGGACAAATTTCTTCGCAAAGACCGCACTTGATGCAATCCGACGCCTTCCCCTTTCCGCCCTCGGTATGTATTTCATAATAGAACTCCGCGTTCCAATCCCCCTTGTATATTATATGATTGTTAGCGCAAGCGATAAGGTCGGGTATTGATATGTTTTTCGGACATCCGTCAACACAGTAACGGCATGCCGTGCAGGATATAAGCCCCTCTGCCTTAAGCATTTTATTTACTGTACCTACCGCCTCCGTTTCCTTCGGGTCAAGCGGCTTGAACTCCTTCATAAAACCGACGTTCTCGCGCATCATATCCATATTTCCCATACCCGAAAGCGTCATAAAGACGCCCTCGCAGCCTGCGGCGAAGCGTATGGCAAGATTGGCCGGACTTACGCCGAGTTTGGCAAGATACGCCTTTGCGGGAGCAGGAAGATTTACAAGATGACCTCCCTTTACAGGTTCCATAACGATAACCGGCTTTCCATGCTTGCGGCAGACCTCAAGAAGCGCACGGCTCTGCACCGACGGGTCCTCGTAATCGGCATAATTAAGCTGTATCTGAACAACGTCAAGATTCGGATAATCGTTCAGTATTTCCTCAAGAAAATCCGCGGTATCGTGAATTGAAATTCCAACGTAGCGTACCTTTCCCTCTTCCTTGAGCTTGAAAGCCTCCTCATAAGCGCGGCACTGCTTATACTTAGAGTATATGCTTCTCTGCTGAGAGTGCATCAGATAAAAATCAAAGTAGTCAACCCCGCACGCCTCAAGCTGACTTTCAAAGAACGGTCTTATATCCTCGTTCTTCTTAAAAAATCCGTTTGAGAGCTTGTTTGTAAGCAAAAACTCATCTCTGCGATGCCGCTTTGCAATGCACTCACGGATTGCCTTCTCGCTCTTCCCGTCAAGATAACCGTGCGCCGTATCAAAATAATTAAAGCCCTCACCGAGAAATGCGTCAACCATTTTTGAAAACTCAGCGTTATCAACCTCTCCGTTTCCCAACAGAGGAAGTCTCATACAGCCAAATCCAAAATTACCCTTCACCTCAGGAAAGGGCGTATACCAAGAGTTTGAATATTTCATAGTATTCTCCCGAAATTTACAAGTTTTATATAATAATTATAACGCGAATGCGCCAAATAGTCAACAGTATTAATATTGGTAACGGTACTTGACAAACCGTTGGGTCAATGTTAAAATGTTTTCAACAAACGGGATTGGAGGTGCGATGATGATAAAGCTTATAGTATCAGACTTTGACGGAACACTTATTCCGTACGGTGAAAAATCGGTATGTACCAACGTCAAGAATCTTATATACGAAATTCTCGGTCGCGGTATGAATTTCGCAGTTTCGTCCGGCAGAACGTACAGCGAGCTTATTCGTTTCCTCCCCGAATTTGAAAATGATATTTATTACGTATGCTGCGACGGTGCCTACTATGTAAAAGGCGGCAACGTTTTATACGGACGTCATATCGAAAAAGAAAATATCAATTTCATTGCAAAATCAACCTGCGGTAAGCCGTGTATATACCATGCAGCATATAAAAGCTATGTTCAGGGAGAAATAAGCGAGGAATATCTGATGCCGCTCGCGCCTGAAAAAATCGACTGCATCAGTGAAATTCCCGTAAAGGAAAAAATATATAAAATAACGCTTCTCTCATCTCCGTTAAGACTTCCGGCTCATATAGGATTGCGTATGCATTGGAACGGAGGCGAAACCGACAGCACTACGCAGTACGTAAACCGTTTCTGTCACAAAGGCACCGCTCTTTCCGACCTTGAATCAAGGCTGTTTATTTCAGGACTTGACGTCGCGGCTATCGGTGATGCAAACAACGATATTCCAATGATGCGCGGAGTAAAATACGCTTTTGCGGTAGGACAGCGCTCGCAAGCCCTATACGACTCGGCTGATTACCGTGTAGATACCGCCGAATCGGCATTATACAAGATTTTATCGCTAAAATAAACAAAAAGGGCTGTCGCATTTAGGCATAGCCGTAAGAGAATCGAACCAATAAGCCTTGCGACGATAAATTTCAGCATCTTTCGTCGTACTAATCCTTGTTAAGTCGTAACCGAATAAAAAACAAGAGGTATTGTGAAAAAACACAGTACCTCTTTTGTTTTAAGTGCGATTTTATTTAATTTAAGGTCGAAAACCTACGGTTTTCATTTATTTTATCGTTTTATCCCGTGCTCTGACACGGGTATTTTTTATAGCTTTGAGTAGCCGAAGCTGTTAATTAACGCGTCAAGCTTTTCTCCGTTTTTGCACATAGGGCAGGAATGAGACTGAGAGGATACGTAATCGCCAAGGTCGTTGGGATTGAACACAGATTCTACCTTATATTCGCCCACATTCTCAGCGGTTGCAAATATCGCAGCAACTCCGGCTACGTAACCTCCGTAATACTTTATTGCTTCAATAGCGGTTTTTGCGGTATATCCGGTGGTTACCGATGCCGAAAGAATCAGAACGTGCTTCCCTCTTATCATATCCGCGGTTCCGTCTCTAAAAATAATCTGGCTTCCGGAGGTCATTTCAGGAGTCACAACGTAAATAGTTCTGTGCGCATTCATATTCATGAAATTACCCTTGGTGAGCTCATCGGCAAGGCAGGTTCCTATAACCTCGGTTCCGTCAAGACAAATTATCGTATCAACGATAGTGCTGATGCTGTAATAAGAAACAAGCTCCTCGGCAACCGCTCTCGCCTCGGAAAGACGTGATTTCTGCAAGGTTATGTCTATGTAATAATTCGTATGGCTGTTCGCAGATGCGAAATGCCCCTTCATAACTCGAAGGAAAAGATTGTTTCTTTTTGTTCCGAGTTTGTAAATCTTATCAGTTGGCATAAAAAACCCCTTTTTCTTTTATTTTACACTATTGGCGCCAATTAGTCAAGAAAAATCTTATCGGTTCGCCTTCGCGTTTTCAAAAGCCGTGGTTTGCGTGCCCTTTGAAAGTTTTTTTCATATCGCAGGCTTAAAATGTGTCTTAATTGTTAACGAAAATTATTTTCAAATTTTCACTTTTTTCACGGTATTTTTCGAAAAAATGAAAATATTTTTCAAAAATCCGCTTTCTGCCGTTTTATTTTGCGCCTTACATATAAAATATTTTAAATATTTAGAAAAACAAAAAAATCGAAAATTTTTCCAAAAAAGTGTTGACATTTATGGAAATTTGTGATAAAATCCTAATTGTGAAAGTAATTTTCATTAATTTCGAAATTGATTTTCATTTTTGTCAAATATTCGATATAAATTCCGACAGAAAATGAAAATAATTTTCATTCGGTGAAATCACCGAACGTTTTTACCGTTTTTTGAAAGGAGGCAGATTTTGAACAGGACTTTACTGCAGGCGCAGCTCATGTATGACGATATGGGTCGCTCTGAGAGAAAGGTCGCTGACTGGTTATTCTCCCACTCCGGAGAAATTCTTCCCTACTCAATATCCGATCTTGCCTCCAAATGCGACAGCAGCGAGGCGACGATAGTTCGATTTTCAAAGCGACTCGGCTGCTCGGGATATCAGGAACTGAAAATCATTCTTGCGCAAGAAAAGGACAAGAAGGTTATAGCTCCTACCATAACCGAGGAGGACGAGTGCTACGAGATATTCGAAAAGGTATGCAACGATGCGTATATGTCTCTTGAGAGAACGAAAAAAACTCTCTCCGCCCAAGCGATGACGAAGGCGGCGAAGGCAATTTCGGAATCCTCGCGAATCGTGCTTATCGGTCTTGGTACCTCGGCATCGGTTGCGGAGGACGCATCAAATAAATTCTTGAGGGCAGGCTGCAACAGTGCGGCATACGCCGATACTCATATGCAGGCAATCGCCGTTTCTCAGCTGGGAAAAGGAGATGCGCTTATCGGAATATCTCAGTCCGGTTCCTCGAAGGATATAGTCGAGGCTATGAAAATAGCAAGGCGAAGAGGAGCTACCACAATTTCCATCACCTCTAAGGAGCGTTCGCCTATTGCAAGGCAAAGCGATATTTTGCTCCTCACGGACACGGAAGAAACCAGGCACAGCACGCTCGGGCTTAATTCCCATATGTCAAGGCTTGTGGTTATTGACGCTCTGTGCTATAAGATAGTTTACCAAAACGCTGCGCGCGCCTTCTCGGTAGGAGCAGGCGAGGCAGAGCTCAAATCCAAGCGTATTCTTGAAGAATAGCTTAACAAGTCAAATTAATTAAAATTTATAATAGCATTACACTACAAAGGAGAACGAAATGAAAATACTCGTAGTTAACGCGGGCAGTTCTTCCCTCAAGTATCAGCTCTTCGATATGGAGACAAATACTGTTCTTGCAAAGGGAAACTGCGAGCGTATCGGTATCGACGGTGTTATCACCCATAAGCGTCCCGGAAAAGAGGACTACAAAGCAGAAGCGTCTTTGCCGGACCACAAGGCAGCAATTGAGCTTGTTCTTAAGCTCCTTACCGACGCTGAGCTCGGCGTTATAAGTGACGTTGGCGAAATAGGTGCTGTCGGACACAGATTTGCTCACGGCGGAGAAAAGCTTCGCAAATCCTCAGTCCTCGGTGAAGAGGAAATCAAGTATCTCGAAAGCATAGCAGAGCTCAACCCTCTGCACGGGCCTCCGGCAATCAGCGGCTTCAAGGCGTGCAAGAGCGTTATGCCCTCTATAACCCACGTAGGCGTGTTCGACACATCCTACTACTCGGATATGCCCGAGCATTCCTACATTTACCCCATCCCCTACGAGCTTTACGAAAAGTACAAAATCCGTCGTTACGGATTCCACGGCACCTCGCACAGATTCGTTTGCGCCAAGGCAATGGAGCTTCTCGGAAAGCCTGATGCAAAGGTTATCACCTGCCACCTTGGAAACGGCTCCTCGATAACCGCATCTGTTGGCGGAATTGCAATCGACACATCAATGGGCTTCACTCCTCAAGAGGGTGTTCCCATGGGAACCAGAAGCGGCTCGATAGACCCCACCGTTGCTACCTATATAATGAAAAAGGAAGGTATCAGCGCAGAGGAGGTTGAAAAGCTCCTTAATTCCAAATCCGGTCTTCTCGGAATTTCCGGAATTTCAAGCGACTGCCGCGATATCGGTGAGGCTGCCGCTGCCGGCAATCACAGAGCCGACCTGGCTATGAAAATTCTTGCTCACTACGTCAAGAAGATAATCGGCTCCTACGTAGCGGAAATGAACGGTGTTGACGCAGTGGTATTCACTGCCGGCATCGGAGAAAACAACCGCGAGCTCAGAGATGCGGTTCTTACCGATATGTCTTATCTCGGAATTGAGTTTGACAGCGAGCTTAACGCTTCTGCTCCTCGCGGAGAATTCTGCGACCTCACCAAGCCCGGCTCAAAGGTAAAAACCTTCGTTATTCCCACCAACGAGGAATATATGATAGCGCTGGATACTCTTAATCTTGCAAAATAAAATTAAAATAAAAATAAAAAACCGAAAGGAAAAAGAAAAATGAAATCTCCATTTGAAATCAAAAAGGAAATCTGCGAAGTCGGTCATAAGCTTTACAATCTCGGCTTCGTAGCAGCAAACGACGGTAATATATCGGTTAAAATTTCCGAACGCGAGTATTACTGCACCCCTACCGGCGTATCGAAGGGTGACCTCACTCCCGACATGATCATCAAGGTTGACGAGAACGGCAACAAGATTGAAGGAAAGCTCAATCCTTCGTCGGAAATCAAGATGCACATGCGTGTTTACAAAGAGCGTCCCGACGTTAACGCGGTTGTTCACGCTCATCCCCCTGTTGCTACCGCTTTCACGTTTGCAGGCGTAAACCTCGACCAGTACATTCTTCCCGAGGCAGTTCTTACCATAGGTGAGGTTCCCACCTGCGAATACGGTACTCCCTCCACTATGGAAATTCCCGATTCTCTTGAGCCCTACATTCAGAATCACGATGCGTTCCTTCTTAAGAACCACGGTGCACTTACCGTTGGCTGCACTCTCACCAAGGCTCAGTTCGTTATGGAAGAGGTTGAGTTCAACGCTAAGATATGCAAGAACGCTATGGAGCTCGGTGCGGTTCATGAAATTCCCAACGAGCAGCTCAAGAAGCTTATGGATCTGCGCAAGAAGATGAATCTTCCCGGACGTCATCCCGGTCTTGACCTTGAGGAAGAAAAGCCCGCATGCCAGAACACCGAGGCTCTCGTTGAAGAGATTACCAAGAGAGTTCTTGCAGCGCTCGGCAAATAATTCCCTTTTACAAATCGTTTTCTGAATTTGCAAAAGAAGGAGATAGAAAATGGCTATTAATTGGACAGAGGCCGATATACAGAATATCGTATCCTCGGTTTTGAAGAGCCTCGGTACGAGCGTACCCGCCGCAAAAATCGGTGAATGGAATTCTACTTCCTATAACGGACGCAAATTGATTGGTGTTTTCGAGGATATGCGCGATGCTATCGACGCCGCAGGTGCGGGATACCGTGCAGTGCGCGCTATGACCTTGGCTGAAAGAGAAAAAATCATTGCCAAGATCCGCGAGCTGACTCGTGAGGAGGCTCCCATCATGGCGGCGCTGGGCGTTGCCGAAACGAAGATGGGCAGAGTCGATCACAAAACGGCGAAGCACATGCTCGTTGCAGATAAGACACCCGGAACATCAGACATCGTATCGCAGGTTAAAACAGGTGACGACGGACTTACGCTTACCGAAATGGCGCCGTTTGGCGTAGTCGGAAGCATCACTCCGTCAACCAACCCATCCGAAACTGTTATATGCAACAGCATCGGAATGATAGCAGCCGGCAACGGAGTTGTTTTCAACCCCCACCCCGGAGCTATTTCAACATCGAACTATGCAGTTGACCTCGTCAACCGCGCGAGCGCTATGGCCGGCGGCCCCGACATTCTCGTGGCTTCGGTTGCCAAGCCCACTCTCGAATCGGCAGACGTAATGTATAAGCATCCCAGTATAAGACTTCTGGTTTGCACGGGCGGACCCGGTGTTGTAAAAAGCGTTCTCTCCAGCGGAAAGAAGGCTATCGGTGCCGGTGCGGGAAATCCCCCCGTTATCGTTGACGATACCGCAGATATCAAAAAAGCAGGCAAGGATATAATCGACGGATGCTCCTTCGATAACAATCTTCCCTGTATCGCGGAAAAAGAGGTATTTGCATTTGCAAGCATTGCAGACGAGCTTATAGACGCTATGCTGAAAAACGGTGCTTATCTTATCTCGAAGGAGCAGGCTGCAAGGCTTGCCGAGATAGTTCTCGTAGACAAGAAGAACCCCAAGACCGGTGTTATCTCAAAAACCGTCAGCCGCGATTGCGTAGGACGTGATGCGAGAGTTCTTCTTGATAAAATCGGAATTAAGGTAGGTTCTGAAATTCGCTGCATTATATGCGAGACGGAATTTGAGCACCCCTTCGTTCAGCATGAGCTTATGATGCCCATTCTTCCGATAGTCAGAGTTGATAATATTGACACGGCTATTGACCTTGCCGTTAAGGCGGAGCACGGAAACAGACACACGGCTCATATGCATTCCAAAAATATTGACCACCTTACGCGCTTTGCCCGCGCGGTTGAAACCACAATTTTCGTAAAGAATGCACCTTCCTATGCAGGCATAGGCTTCGGCGGTGAGGGACACACCACCTTTACGATTGCCGGACCTACCGGTGAGGGTATCACCAGCGCCAAGAGCTTCACCAGGCTTCGCCGCTGCGTAATGGTTGACAACTTCCGCATTATATGACAGAAAGGAATTTAAAAATGAGTATTAATCAATCTCAGGTTGAAAGCATCGTCCGCAAGATACTCGGAGAGCTTTCGGGTAGCGGATGCTGCCAGGGCTCGCGTGAAATTCCTAAGACCGCAAAGGTTGCAACCCTTACCGCAACCAAGAAAATCGAGGTAAAAGAGTACCCGATTCCCGCTCTTCAGGACGACGATATTCTCGTCAGAGTTGAAGGCTGCGGAGTTTGCGGCACCGACGTTCACGAATGGCGAGCAGACCCCTTCGGCATTATGCCGGTTACTCTGGGTCACGAGGGCACCGGTGAGATAATCGCTCTCGGAAAAAATATCAAAAAGGATACCGCCGGAAATCCTATCAAGGTTGGCGATAAAATAGTTACCAGCGTTATCAGCTGCGGTGACTGCTATATCTGCCGCAACCAGCCCGCGAATACAAACCTTTGCGACAAGCAGGGCGTATTCGGTCTTATTCCTCACAACGATGCAAATCCCCTTACCGGTTGGTTTGCAACACACCTTCTCATAAGAGGAAAGGGCTCTACTTACTTTGTGGTTAACGACCTCGACCTTAAGGAAAGAATGATTCTTGAGCTTGCCTGCGTTTGCGTTCACGCTCTTAAGCGTGCAAACACTACCGGACTTATGAACTTCAACTCCAAGGTTCTCGTTCAGGGTCTTGGCCCCGTAGGTCTTGTTATGATATCGGTTCTCAGAGCTGCCGGTATTAACCACATTATCGCTATCGACGGTGCTCCCAAAAGACTTGAAATGGCAAAGAAGCTCGGTGCAAAAACCGTTATCAGCTTCAAGGAGGTCACAAGCCTTGAGGACCGCGTTAAGATAGTTAAGAATGCAGCAAACGGCGTTGGCGCTGACTTCGCATTCCAGTGCACAGGCGCACCGGCTGCAGCCAAGGACATTTACGAATACATTCGCCGCGGTGGCGGACTCTGCGAAATGGGCTTCTTCGTCAACAACGGTGAATACACAGTAAATCCTCACTTTGCTATGTGCAACAAGGAAATCAATATCGTTGGCTCCTGGGATTACAGCGCCGATGATTATCCCACTACTATGGCATTCCTTCGCCAAGCAAGAGAGATGAACATTCCTATCAAGGACCTTATAACGCACACCTTCCCGCTTGACAAGCTCAACGAGGCTATGGAGGTAAACGTTTCTCAGCAGGGCATCAAGATTTGCTACGTTGCTGAATAAGGAGCACTGCTATGGCACTTGGAATGATAGAGGTATTCGGCTTTGCGACGGCAATAGTAGTTGCCGATGCTATGGCAAAGGCGGCTGACGTAAAGGTTGTCGCAATAGACAAGAATAAGCCTGCCGCAGGTGACTCTGCCCGCGTGCCTCTCGTTATGGCAATCAAGGTGGAGGGCTCTGCCGCTGCCGTTGAGGCAAGCGTAGCTGCCGGCCGCGCGGAAGCCGAAAAAAGAGAGCTTTACATTACCCACAAGGTAATTGCAAGGCAAAGCGAGGATATAGAATGGTTCGCAAGACTTTCTGCCCTCGGTAAAGACAAATTAAGATAATAATAATAATTTATATTTAAAGGAGAAATCAAACAATGATGGAAGCACTCGGAATGGTAGAAACCAGAGGTCTTGTTGCAGCAATCGAGGCTGCAGATGCTATGGTTAAGGCGGCAAACGTCGTACTTATCGGAAGCGAAAAAATCGGTAGCGGACTCGTAAGCGTTATGGTTCGCGGAGACGTTGGAGCAGTTAAGGCTGCTGTTGACGCAGGCTCTGCAGCTGCTACGGCTCTTGGCGAGGTTATCGCAACTCACGTAATCCCCAGACCTCACGCAGACGTTGAGAAGCTTCTTCCTATCATAAAGTAATTAAAGGATTTATGGTATGAAGGCAATAGCGTTACTTGAAGTGCAGGCTATGGTTGCCGCAATTGCAGGACTCGACGCTATGGTTAAAGCAGCCGACGTAAAGCTTATTCACGTGGAAAAACGCCTCGGCGGCAGACTGGTTACAGTAGTCGTCGAAGGCGAGGTTTCCGCAGTAAGAGCGGCTCTTGATGCAGGAGCTGCGGCTGCAAAGGAAGTCGGTAATGTTAAGTGCTGCGAGGTAATCGCACGCCCGCATCCCGATGTTATGGCTTTTCTGACAACGGGCTGACACTCAGTTTTTAAGGCGAAGGCACGCGTCTCGCTTTGAAATAAATAATTATCAAAAGCAAAAGCAAAAAATAAAAATCTATAGGAGGATTTTAACATGGAAGCACTTGGTATGATTGAAACAAGAGGACTTGTTGCTGCTATCGAGGCTGCAGACGCTATGGTTAAGGCTGCTAACGTTATTCTTATCGGCAGTGAGAAAATCGGTAGCGGACTTGTAAGCGTTATGGTTCGTGGCGACGTTGGTGCAGTTAAGGCTGCTGTTGAAGCAGGCTCCGCTGCTGCAACCTCTCTTGGTGAGGTTATCGCAACTCACGTAATCCCCAGACCTCATGCAGACGTTGAGAAGCTTCTTCCTTCCATCAAGTAATTAAGATAAATTAATTCTTGATAGCTTGCAGAAGGCGGCGGCATCCGAAGGCCCTCGGGTCTTCGGATGCCGAGAGAGAGCCGAAGCTTATTCGGCTTTCCCTCGGCATAATACCGTCGGATATAAACCAAGAAATTAAGGTATAGGCATGAGGCGTGTATCAAATTCCGCAATTGCCTGAAGAAAGGATATACTATGGAATACTCAAAGGAGCTTATAAAGGAGCTTGTCGCAAAGGTTATCTCAGGAATGGGAACGGTTGGAAGTGCGGCTGAGCCCACCGTGTCCGCATCGAAGGAGGACGGAATTCCCGTCGGTGTGTCAAACAGACATATTCATCTTTCAAAAGCTGACCTTGAAACTCTTTTCGGAAGCGGCTACGAGCTGACACCCATAAAGGACCTCTCCCAGCCGGGACAGTACGCATGCAAAGAGCTGCTCACAATAGTGGGGCCCTCGCTTCGTCCTATTGAAAACGTCAGAGTTCTGGGTCCTGTAAGACGTACCTCTCAGGTTGAAATTTCCGCAACCGACTCCTACGTTCTCAAGGTTAAGCCTCCCGTCAGAGAGTCCGGAAACATTGCAGGCTCAGCACCTATCACAATCATAGGTCCCAAGGGCGTTGTTGAGCTCTCCGAGGGCTGCATTATAGCGAACAGACACATCCACATGTCACCCGACGACGCTAAGGTTTTCTCCGTAAATGACGGTGACACGCTCACCATTGACGTCCTCGGCAAAAGAAAAACGCGCTTTTACGACGTTCAGGTCAGAGTTCATAAGGATTTCAGACTTGAGATGCACATAGACACCGACGATGCAAACGCCTGCGGAATCGGAAACGGCTTCAGAGTCAAGGTTGCCGACTGAAAAGAATTATTCTATTAAGGAGATTTGATATGCTAAAGGGTATTATCAGAGGAAACATCGTTTCCACAAGAAAGCAGGATGCTCTTGTCGGAAGTAAATTCATGGAGCTGCAGCTTATAGAAAACGGCGTGCTTACCGATAAGTTTATAATCGCCATAGACAGCGTCGGCGCAGGAATAGGTGAGACGGTTCTCGTCACCACCGGAAGCTCTGCAAGACTTGCGCTCCACAACACAAACGCCCCCGCAGATGCAGTTATCGTCGGTATCGTTGACTAAGATAACAAGCGGCATCAGCGCACACCAAAGAACAAAAGGATAATAAGATGGAACTCAGTTACATAATGAGAGATGCAGGCATCGTTGGTGCCGGAGGCGCCGGGTTCCCCTCTTATGCAAAGCTTGCAGGAGGGGCAGATACCCTCCTTATAAACGGTGCCGAATGCGAGCCTCTTCTTTACACGGATTACATCATACTCAAAAACGAGCCGGACATGGTAATAACCGGAATTGAGGCGGTTCTCGACGAGCTCAATATTCCCACCGCGATGCTGTCGGTAAAGGAGCATACGGCGAAAAGACTCGGATTTTCAAACGGAGAATCCCTTTCCGAAAGAGTTCGTGTAAAGGTTCTGGGCAACGTTTACCCTACGGGTGACGAAATAAGCCTTATACACGAAGCGCTCGGCCGTACGGTACAGCCGGGAAAGCTTCCGATTTCCGTCGGTGTCATAGTTTACAACGTTGAAACAATGTACAACCTAGGCAGACGCATAAGATACGGTGAATGCGTCAGCGAAAAGTGGCTCACCGTCGGCGGCAACGTTGACAAGCCCGTGGTAGTAAAGGTTCCCGTCGGAGTTCGCGTATCTGAGCTGTTTTCAAGACTTGGAATCACGGTTCCCGACGGACACTCGGTTATAGACGGCGGACCCTCTATGGGAAAGATAATCAACCCTGCACGCGCAACCGTCACAAAAACGACGAAGGGGCTTCTCGTTCTCCCGGACTCCTCAAGGGCAATAGAGTCTAAGCTTATAAACGAAAAAATGGCGGTCGCGAGAGCCGAAACCGCTTGTTGCCAGTGTACAAGATGCACCGATATGTGCCCGAGAAATCTTCTCGGATACCCCCTCGAGCCGCACAAAATGGTAAGAACCGCAATGGGCGCTGCGAAATTTATGCCCAAAATGGTCATAAGCGCAACGCTGTGCTGCGGATGCGGAATATGCGAAAACCTCGCATGCTCTCAGGGCATATCGCCAAAAGCTGTTATAAACAACTACAAGGCGCTTCTTAGGGAAAACAAGATAAGATACATCTCCGAAGAGCAGGTGCGCCCCGCCCCCGAAAGAGATTACAGAAGAATCCCCTCTCGCAAATGGGCAGAGGTTCTCGGAGTTGCAAGATTTGACACGGTTGCCGAGTATATTGGGAGAATATCCGATTTTAATTACGTCGAAATTCCGCTTGCAAGGCATATAGGAATTCCCAGTGTTCCGGCCGTATCTGACTTACAGACGGTTACGGTGGGAGACGTCATAGCTCAGGCAGCAGACGGACTTTCGGTTGCACAGCACGCATCAATCAGCGGTACCGTACGCCACCTTGGCGACAGGATATCAATAAGTGCAAACTGATTTCAGAAAGTATAATAGCCATAAATACTGTTACAGAGGATTTTAATAATGTATAGGTCGATAGGAGTAATTGAACTCAAAAGCATACCGAAGGGAGTTGAGGCAGCCGATGCCGCGCTCAAAAGCGCGGGAATTGACATGGTTTCCGCTCACCCGGCTTGCCCCGGAAAATACGAAATAATACTCACCGGCTCTATTTCCGACGTAAGCGCCGCAGTAAGTCACGTTCAGTCGAAATTTGAGGGATACGTGATAGACGCATCGGTTATGGGACGGATAGACGAGCAGGTTATAAAGGCGCTTTTCGGCACAAGCACCGGAGAAAAGGTCGGCTCTCTCGGCCTTATCGAAACCTTCTCTGCCGCAAGCGCAATCAAGGCGGCTGATATTGCTGTCAAGACCGCAAGAGTTGCTATATACGACCTCAGAGTTTCTCGCGGAATGGGCGGAAAGGGAGTTATAATGCTGACCGGTGACGTAGGTGACGTTACCGCAGCTGTTGAAGCGGGAGCTGCATACGCTATGGAGCTGGCAACGCTTTCCTCCTCCACGGTTATTCCGGCACCGCACAAAGACCTTTGGGAGCAGATGTAATTCTGACTGCCTGAAATATTTACATACGAAAGCTGAGAGTGAATATTATGGAAAATATAAAATTTGTAATAGAAAAGAGCGAAAGAATATCCAAGCTTATCGATCATCTTTATGAGAAGATGCCCGAAATTGAAGCTGACCGCGGTATTCTAATTACCGAAAGCTACAAGCTCACGGAAAATCTCCCTGTAATAAAGCGCAGAAGCGCAGCTTTTGCTCATATTCTCAGAAACATTCCGATTACTATAAGACCCGGCGAGCTGATTGTCGGAAGTGCGAGCCGCGCTCCTCGCGGCTGTCAGGTTTTCCCCGAATACTCATACGAGTGGCTTCTTGGAGAGCTTGATACCGTTTCCACCCGTACGGCAGACCCCTTCTATATAAGCGAAAAAACGAAAGCACAGCTTCGTGAAATATACCCTTGGTGGCACGGGAAAACCTGTTCTGACTTAGCTAAGTCCAACATGGCTCCCGAAGCGTACGAGGCATTCGCAACTCACGCGGTATACACGCCGGGTAACTATTTCTATAACGGAATAGGCCACGTTTGCGTTGACTATCCCAAGGTTCTGAAAAAAGGATACAGAGGAATTATTGCCGAGGCAACAGAGGCTCTTGACAAGCTCGACTTTGCCGACCCGGAATACACTCAGAGAAGCAATTTCCTTGAAGCAGTTATCGAAAGCTGCGAGGCGGTTTGCGAGTACGCGCACAGATATGCAAAGCTTGCACGCGAGCTTGCAGATGCGGAAAAGTGCCCCGTTCGCCGCGAGGAGCTTATGAAAATATCCAAGAATTGCCTCAGAGTTCCCGAATTCCCCGCAACGAGCTTCCACGAGGCTTGCCAGTCATTCTGGTTCATTCAGCTCCTTCTTCAGATTGAATCCAGCGGTCACTCAATATCTCCCGGCCGTTTTGACCAGTATATGTATCCCTTCTACAAGTCCGATATGGAAAAGGGAGCTATCACGCTTGAGCAGGCGCAGGAGCTTATCGACTGCGTTTGGGTTAAGCTCAACGACATAAACAAAGTAAGAGATGCCGATTCCGCAAACGGCTTTGCAGGCTACGGTATGTTCCAGAACCTGATAGTCGGCGGTCAGAATTCCTACGGCATGGACGCCACAAACGACCTCTCGTATATGTGCCTTGAGGCATCTATGCACGTTCCGCTCCCTCAGCCCTCTATTTCGGTAAGAGTCTGGAACGGCTCTCCCGAGGACTTTCTTATCAAGGCGAGTGCGCTGACAAGACTTGGAACCGGTCTTCCCGCTTACTACAACGACGAAATCATAATCCCCTCGATTATGGCACGCGGCCTGTCTCTTGAGGACGCAAGAGATTACTGTATCATAGGCTGTGTAGAGCCTCAGAAGGCGGCAAAGACGGACGGCTGGCACGATGCTGCATTCTTCAATATGTGCCGTCCCATTGAGCTCGTTTTCTCAAGCGGCATGAGCCGCGGCGTTCAAATAGGACCTGAAACCGCAGACGTAACCGAATTCAAAACCTTTGAGCAGTTCTTCGAGGCTTACAAGGCTCAGCAGAGCTATATGATAAAGCTCCTCGTCAACTCAATAAACGCTATTGACACAGCCCACGCTGCAAGATGCCCGCTTCCCTTCCAGTCCTGCATGGTTGACGACTGTATCGGCCGCGGCAAATCTCTGCAAGAGGGCGGAGCCGTGTATAACTTTACCGGACCTCAGGGCTTTGGAATCGCAAACAATGCCGATGCGCTTCTTGCAATAAAGAAGCTTGTATTTGACGAGGGTCGTGTCAGCATGGCGGAGCTTCGCGATGCACTTTCAGCGAATTTCGGCTACGGACTCAGCGGTGATGCGGCGATGAAGGTGACCGCAGAAATTGCCGAGGGTCTTGTCAAAGGCGGAACTCCTCTTACGGAGCAGATAATTAAAATCATCTACGACGAGGTTACCACGGCTAGCTCTCTTGATAACGGTCTTAAGATGCGTTACCGTGAAATCAAAAGACTCATTGAGGATGAATGCCCCAAGTACGGAAACGATATTTACGAGGCAGATATGCTCGCTCGCGAGGTTGCGAACACCTACACAAGAGAGATAGAAAAATATAAGAATCCCCGCGGAGGAATATATCAGGCAGGACTTTATCCCGTTTCGGCAAACGTTCCTCTCGGAGCAACCACGGGAGCAACTCCCGACGGCAGACTCGCATACACACCCCTCGCTGACGGAATAGGCCCCGCCTCCGGAAGAGACGTCAAGGGTCCTACCGCTACCGCAAACTCGGTTGCAAGGCTCGAACAGGCAGTTGCCTCTAACGGAACGCTTCTAAATCAGAAATTCCACCCCTCCGCTTTGGAAGGAATGGCAGGACTTTCAAAATTCGTTGCACTGATACGCTCGTATTTCGACCAGAAGGGTATGCACGTTCAGTTTAACGTCGTTACGAAGGAAACTCTTCTCGACGCTCAGCAAAATCCCGAAAAGTATAAGACTCTGGTTGTCAGAGTCGCGGGATACTCTGCACTCTTTACAACTCTTTCCCGCTCGCTTCAGAATGATATTATAAACCGTACTGAACAGGGCTGGTAACCGATAACAAAGCAGGAATAGCAGGATTTAAAATTCAAGGAAAGGAAGCGCTTATGGCAAGGCAAGGAAGAATATTCAATATTCAGCGTTTTTCCATACACGACGGCCCCGGAATCCGCACCATAGTATTCTTCAAGGGCTGCGTTATGAGATGCGCTTGGTGCTGCAACCCGGAATCTCAGCATTACGAGATACAAACCATGGCTGAAGGCGACAAGGTAAAAACCGTAGGCCGCGACGTCACGGTTGACGAGATAATGCCGGAAATACTTGCCGATATCCCCTATTACAGACGAAGCGGTGGAGGCGTTACGCTTTCCGGAGGCGAGGTGCTCTGTCAGGCGGATTTCGCTGCCGAGCTTCTTCGCGAATGCAAATCAGCAGGGCTTCATACGGCAATTGAGTCGGCAGGCTCACTGCCCTATGCAGAAATAGAAAAGCTTCTTCCCTACCTCGATTTATATTTACTTGATATAAAGCACATGGACAGCGGCAAGCACAGGGAATACACAGCACGTCCTAATGAGCTTATTCTCGAAAATGCAGCAAAGCTGGCGAAAAGCGGAGTAGAGCTTATTATCAGAACGCCGGTAATTCCCGAATTCAACGACAGCGCGGAGGATATCCGCAAAATATCCGAATTTGCAAAGAGCATCGGCGCGAAAGCGCATCATCTGTTGCCCTACCACAGACTCGGAAGCGATAAATACCGCGGACTCGGCAGAAATTACTCGATGAAGGAGATTGAGCCTCCCTCAAAGGAAAGAATGGAGTATCTTCTTTCCGTAGCCGAGGAATGCGGCATAAGAGCACAAATAGGAGGCTAATCCCTCGCACAAAACTATACAAAGGCGGAAAATATATGGAACTCAGAGATAAAATGAGAATAGTGCAGGAGCTCGTTCCCGGTAAACAGATAACGCTCTGCCACATAATAGCAAACCCCGACGACGTTCTTTACACCAAGCTCGGTCTTGACCCTAAAACCGATTACACCAGAAGTGCGATAGGCGTTCTTACGATAAGCCCTGCAGAAAGCGCTGTTATCACCGCTGATATTGCAATAAAATCCTCGGGCGCGGAAATAGGCTTCGTCGACAGATTTACCGGAACTCTGATTATATCGGGAAGCGTTTCCTCGGTTGAATCAGCCTTCGCGGCAATCAGAGAATATTTCACCTCGAAGCTTGCCTACACCTGCTGTGATATAACACGTACTTAAAATGAAAAAGATTATTCTGATAGGCAGAGTTGCCGCAGGTAAAACTACTCTGACTCAGGCTCTGCGCGGCGAGGAAATACATTATTTCAAGACGCAGTACGTCAATTATCTTGACACGGTCATAGACACGCCCGGAGAATACACCGAGCTTCGTCAGACCAGCGGTGCCTTAGCTCTTTATTCCTACGAGGCAGACGTCGTAGGATTGGTTTTAAGCGCAAACGAGCCATATTCGATTTTCTCTCCCTGCATCACGAGCCTTGTCAACCGTGAGGTTGTCGGAATAATATCCGGAATAGACAAGCCGGATGCAAACGTCGAAAGAGTTGCACGCTGGTTAAAGCTTGCCGGATGCAAGAGAATTTTCCCCGTCAGCGCCGTAACGGGCGAGGGGCTCGCGGATATAATCGCATTTCTCAATGAGGACGACGAAAGAAAGACTAAAAAGCCTACACGCCACGGCACCAAGACCGAAAGTGAGGCAACGGAGGTAACTCAAAATGAGCAAGACTAAGGTTATAGCCTTCGCCAACAACAAAGGCGGAAGCGGAAAAACCACCACCTGCGGAAACGTCGGTGCGGCTATTGCATCCTTTGGCAAAAGGGTTCTTATTATTGACGCCGATATGCAACAGAACCTGACGCTTTCCTTCTTTGACGAGGAAAAGGCTCTTGAATTTGCCGAGAACGGAAAAAATATATACGCTGCAATAAAAGAGGAACGCGACCTCGCGGATTACATTTCTCCGACGGGATACGAAGGACTTGATATAATTCCCTCCTCCCCGCTTATGAGCTCCGTTGAATTTGAGCTCTTTGCAAAGTGGCAGCGCGAATTTATACTTAAAAAGTGCCTCGAGAGGTGCCGCGCGGGCGGATATTACGATTACATACTCATAGACTCACCGCCCACCCTTGGCGGCTGGGTTATGAACATAATGTGCGCCTCGGATTACGTTGTTATTCCGGTTGAGGCGAGTCCGTGGGGACTTTTCGGCTTAGCAAATATGTTCGATTTTCTCGGGCAGGTAAAAAACCTCAACCCAAGACTTGAGGTTTTGGGTATTGCAATCACCAAAGCAGACGAAAGAAAAAATTATTTCAAGCAAACCCTGCAAACCCTTAAGGAATTTGAGGCGGCACGTCTGTTTGAAACCTACGTCAGAGTTGACAGTGCTATCGAATGGGCGCAGGACAACAGCCAGCCCGTAGTTGCCTACAAGAAAGCCAGCAGAAGTGCAAAGGAATACATTAATCTTGCAAAGGAGATAATCAAGTATGCCGATAGGTAAAAATTCACTGAAAAGAGTTACTAACAACGGTTATTCCAAGGTTCAGACCTCATCTCCGGATATGGAAAACAGTGAAATATCGTTGATAGGCGAGGCTGCTGAGCATACGCAGAAAATCCTCACACCGAAAACCGACGAGGGCAAATCCGCCATTGCAAGAGCAAAGGAGCGCGCCTCCGAGGTTGCCGCTAAATCAAAAAAAGCCACCGACACAAAAGTCAGCGAGGCACAGAAAAAGCAAAGCCGTACTGCAAAAGCAAAGGCTGCGGTTTCAACTATGAAGGCAGAGAGCAAGAGCTCCATCGCAAAGAAGCCGACAGCAGCAAAAAAAAGCTCCGTCAAGAAGACAGAGCCCAAGAAGGAAGTCGCAACCGATAGCGCACTACGCGAGGGCGAGGGATATATAAACCTCGGCGGCAATCTTCCTTATTACTTATTATAAGATTTTATTTCCCGAAGCAATACGCCGGGGTGTAAAATAGATTTCAAATGGGAACGGGAGTCAATGAGCAGGCTCCCGTTTTTATTTTACTTATTATTGCGATTTACGTAAAAGAATTTACTGCGGAATGCTGTTGGTGTGGTTTTTTCATGATACTTAAAGAATTTTACAAAGGAATTTTCGTCCTCAAAACCGCACTCCGCAGCAATCTCCTTGACGGTTTTATCCGTATTTACAAGACAGGATTTTATAAACAAAAGACGGCGGTTTACTATTGCTGTTTTAGTATCGTAACCGAATTCCTTTTTCAAAAGCCTCGCTATATGGTCAGCGCTGAGCCTGAAACGCTGTGCAACCTGCGAAACCGTAAGCGCGGTATCACTCTTAAGTCTTATATATTCGTCTATCTCATGGGCTACGGGATTGCCCGCCTTTCTCTCCTCAATACACTCAAAGAGCAGCTTCGCCAAAGCTATATCGGCAAGCCTTTGCGACGCCATAGACAAATGCATAAGCTCTCTCAGGGCACCAAGCACCCATGCACACTCAGGGCGCGACAGCTTCGGAAAAGCGAGCGATTTTGCGTCGGAAACCGTGTAATGCAGCCAGTAGAATGACGTTTTACCGTGACTTGCGGCATAGCCCCGATGATTTATTCCGGCATCAAGCAGAAGCATATCTCCGCGCTTGAGCTCATAACGCTGCTCACCCTCAGCTATGTTGACCTGACCGTCGGTTACGTAGATGATTTCATACGTCGGAACGGTTACGTCAGGATGCATCCACACCGAATCTGTTTCGAATATTCCCATGCTCGAAAATTCGAGCGTTATATTATCTACTGTTATCATGTCGGATTTTTCCACCATATATTTTATTTTTTCATTGCTTTCACATATAAAATATACTACAATAATAACAGAATGTCAACATTTTTGGAGGATTACTATGTTTTCAGGTAACTTTGTTCCATTTCAAAGGATTCGCCTTTGTGACGGATTTTGGCAAAAAAGATACGACCTCAACAAAAACGTATCAATAGAGAGCGTAAAGCGACGCTTCGAGGACAGCGGAAGATTTGACGCGCTCCGCTTCAATTATTTAAAAACCGGAAAAGCGCCTCACATTTATTACGACTCAGACGTTGCAAAATGGATAGAGGGCGTTTCATACATAATGGAGCTTGACCGCGACTCAATGAAGGAAAACGAGGAATTTATAGACGCCCTTGTGCTCGATATGGAGAGAGCACAGCGCGATAACGGATATCTAAATTCCTATTTCCAGCAAATAGCTCCCAACAGAATTTTCTGCGGCAGAGGCGACCACGAGCTTTACTGTCTCGGTCATCTTATTGAGGCAGCTATTGCTTATCATCACGCCACCGGCAAGGATAAGCTTTTATGCATTGTAAAGAAATACTGTGACCTTGTGGAAAAAGCCTTTATAACTGAAAAGTGGGCTAAGTTCTCAACCCCCGGCCACGAGGAAATTGAGCTTGCGCTTTTCAAGCTTTATAGATACACGGGTGACGAGAAATACCGCAGAATCGCTGAGTTCTTCCTCCTTGGCAGAGGTAAAACCGATGAGCAGTTCCACCGTCCAACCGCAAAAACGGCACAGGACGACGTGGATATATACGGACTCAGAGATGCAAACGGTCATTGTGTGCGCGCCTTGTATTTCTATTCGGGAATAGCCGATATGGCATACGAGAACGCCGATAAGGCTCTTATCAGCTCCCTGGAATCCGTATGGGAGGATATAACGGAGCGCAAAATGTTTATAACCGGAGGAGTCGGCTCTACTCGCCGCCAGGAAAGCTTTACGGTTCCGTATGACCTTCCCAATGCCTCCTCGTACAGCGAAAGCTGCTCGGCTATCGCGTTCTGCCTTTTCGCAATGCGTATGAGACGTATGATAGAGAACCCCAAGTACGGTCATCTGATAGAGAGAGAGCTATATAACAATCTGCTTTCCTCCACCTCTCAAAACGGTAAGGAATTCTTCTATGAAAACCCTCTCGAAATAGCACTTGAGGAATACGGAAGAGAGCTTGCCGAGGAGCCATCCATGCGCGAAAAGCTCGCTATCACCAACAGAGTCGAGGTATTTGAATGTTCTTGCTGTCCTCCTAATATAAACAGATGGTTTGCTATGTTTGCAGAGTGCTTTATATATGAAAACGACGACTATGCAACGGTAGAGCAGTATGTTTCATGCAAGGCGGAAACACGACACGGTACCATAGCAATAGAAGAAAACTATGCACTTGACGGCAAAGCAGTGATAAGCAGCGAGGCATACTCCGCCCCCGTTCTGAAGCTCAGACTTCCCGAATGGGCAAAAGGTACCACCCTCGTGCTTAACGGCAAGCGCACCGAGGTTAAGCTTGATGAGGTCGGATATATAAGCGTTTGCGTTCCAAGCAGCTTCACGCTTGAGGTAAGCTTCCCTCTCGCACCCGTGTTTGTAAGCGCCAACCCCAACGTAAGAGCCAACGCAGGAAGAGTTGCGCTGACTCTGGGTCCTGTTGTATACTGCCTTGAAGGCGTTGACAACGGAGAGCGCCTTAACCGCATTAGCGTAAGCACCGACGCTGTAAAATCCGCGAAGCTTGCAAAGGATTTCCACGGTCTTTATTCCATAGAGCTTAAGGGTTACCGTACTGTCAACGACGCAAGGCTCTATTTCCCTGCCGACGAGTGTGAGGAAAATGAGGTAAATCTCAAATTCATTCCCTACTTTGCATTTGCCAACAGAGGCAGAAGCGATATGCTCGTATGGGTAAGAAAAAAGTAAGCAAATCAACATAAAAAAGCGCCCCGCGCACCGCATCTCATAGCGAGATCGATACACGGGGTACTTTTATTTTTTCTTTCTTGACGCAAGCGGTGTTTTCCCAACGGCTTTTTTGTATTCCCTGTGAAAATAGGATTCATTCTCATAGCCTATACTGTGAATTATATCACTGATAGGAAGCTGCGTTTTCACAAAAAGTTCCCTCGCACGCTCAATTCTCTCGCGAAGCAACAGCTCCTTGAAGCTCATTCCGAAATACTCCTTTATAAGCTTTGAAAGATAAGGCGACGACAGGTACATCAGCTCCGAAAGCTCAGAGAGCGTTGCAGTTCTGAAATTTCCTTTAATATAAGCCGCTACGGTCTTCTTTCTCTCGCTTTCCCGGTCCGCAGGATAGCTCGACGCCCTCAGCATTTTTTCGCTTTTTAGCGAAAGATAGTCAAACAGCAGAGAAACCGTTCTTCGAAGTATCTTCATGTCCGAGCGATACTCCGTGAGCTCAAAGAGCATATTCTCGATTATATTGCCTATCTGCTTATTTTCTCCCGTGCGGAAGCACAGATAAGTAGGCGCGCCCTCAGACTTTGAATTTTCCCTTATCAACTGAGAAAAAACGGTATCGGCAAGCTCAGCCGAAAGAGAATCCATGAAGCTATCCGCAATAATCACGTTAACACCGATATCGTAGGTGTCGGCTTTTTTGATTGAATGAGATATATGCTTGTTGAGTATCAGTATATCACCCTTGCAAAGTGTCAGCTCCTCGCCCTCGATGATATGGGTTATGCTTCCCGACAAAGCTATCATAACCTCAAGATAATTATGCTTATGCATAGGAAAATCCACGTACCGTGTGTGCGTTCTGACGGTTATATCCTTAGCCTTACCCGTTATCCTTCCGGACGTTACGATAAAATCTGCTCCAACGGCATAACGCTCCCTCTCAAGCTCGGCGCCGGCAAGAATTTGCTGTTCCTCCTCGGTTATAGCAGATATTTTGCTAAGCAGATATTCTTCCATAGCTTTCCTCCGCAAATCATTCTTTTATTCCGATTTTAACATAAAAGTCGAAAAAAATCAATACTCGACATTAAATTAGGACAGTTTTTTGCATAATTTAAAACCTTGTTATAAGTACATATATATGATAATATAGTAGTGTAATCAAAGTGCGACTTATGCCGCGCAGAAGAAGTTATAACCTTTGGAGGAATTATGAAATACTATCTTGCTATTGATATCGGAGCTTCCAGCGGCCGACATATCATAGGCTACGTAAAGGACGGGGAGCTTATCACCGACGAAATTTACCGTTTCCCCAACGGCATGGACACCGTTGACGGACATCTGGTATGGGATACCGACCGTCTTCTTGAAGAGGTAATAACCGGTATCGGCGAATGCTTCAAGAAATACCCGAAAATCGAAAGCCTCTCTATCGACACCTGGGGCGTTGACTACGTCATAATGCAGGGTGACCGCGAGCTGACTCCCACCTATGCATACCGTGACAGTCGTACCGATGCCGTTATTGACGAGGTTCACTCGCTCATTCCCTTCGCAGAGCTCTACGAGCGTACAGGCATTCAGTTCCAGAAATTCAATTCTATCTATCAGCTCTATGCAGATAAAAAAGCAGGTCGTCTTGAGAATGCTACCGATTTCCTCATGATTCCCGAATATCTTATGTACAAGCTGACCGGAAACAAAAAGAAGGAATTTACCAACGCTACGACGGCGGGCATAGTAAATGCAGATACTCTGCGCTTTGACAGAAAAATTTGGGCAACGCTTGACCTTCCCGCAGCCCTTGCTACCGAGCTTTCGGAGCCCGGCACTTTGGTCGGCAGACTCAAGCCCGAGATTGCGAAGCGCGTAGGCGGCGACCTTGAGGTTGTTCTGTGCGCAACGCACGACACCGCAAGTGCTGTTGAGGCGATAGATATGCCCGAGAACGCTCCCTACATTTCCTCAGGAACCTGGTCTCTTCTCGGTGTTAAGACACCCAAGGCTATAACCGATGAAAACAGCCGTCTTTCCAATTACTCAAACGAGGGCGGTGTAGGATACAACCGTTATCAGATAAATATTACGGGAATGTGGTTAATCCAAAGCCTCAGAAAAGAGCTCTGCCCCGACATGCCCTACGGTGATATTGCAAAAATGGCATCGGAAAGTAGCTTTGCCGAAATCTTTGACGTAAACGACGACGCCTTCTCGGCACCCGAAAGCATGAAGGATGCGATTGATGCATACCTCAGCGCAAGAGGCAAGAAGACTCCCACCGAAATGGCAGATTACTTCAACTGTGCTTACGTCAGCCTCGGCGCCTGCTACGGTGAGGCTATAAGAGATATGGAAAACAACACCGGTTGCGAGTATGACAAAATCTATATCGTAGGCGGTGGTGCGAAGAACACCTACCTCAACGGCATTACCGAGAAATTCACCGGCAAAAAAGTCGTTGCTCTTCCCATAGAGGCAACCGCAATCGGAAATCTTAAAATCCAAATTAACAGGAGTAAATAAAATGACAAGCTACGAAATCGCAAAGGCAAAATACGCAAAGTACGGCATCGACACCGACCGTGCAATCGAAACGCTTAAGGACGTTCCTATCTCCATTCACTGCTGGCAGGGCGACGACGTTACCGGATTTGACTCCAAGGAAGCTCTCTCCGGCGGTATACAGACCACCGGAAACTATCCCGGAAAGGCAACTACTCCCGAGCAGCTTATGGCTGATATCGATACCGCGTTCGCTATGGTTCCCGGTAAGAAAAAGCTCAATCTTCATGCATGCTATGCTATTTTTGAGAACGGTGAGTATGCAAACAGAAACGAGCTTGAGCCCCGCCACTTTGCAAAGTGGGTAGAGTTCGCAAAAGCAAGAGGAATGGGACTTGACTTTAACCCCACCTTCTTCGCTCACCCCTCGGTAAAAGATAACCTCACTCTTTCCTCTCCCGACGAAGCAACCCGTAAATTCTGGGTTGAGCATGGCATTGCCTGCATAAAGATTGCAGAGTATTTCGCAAATGAAACCGGCGAGCCCTGCGTTCTTAACATCTGGATTCCCGACGGATTCAAGGAAATCCCTGCTGACAGACTCGGCCCCAGAGCAAGATTCAAGAAATCTCTTGACGAAATCCTTGCAACCGACTACGACAAGTCCAAGGTTTACATAACCCTTGAATCAAAGGTCTTCGGTATCGGTCTTGAGTCATACACCGTAGGCTCCGCTGAATTCTGCCTCTCCTACTCAACCAAGGCAGGCATCACGCCCCTTATGGACAACGGACACTATCATCCTACCGAGGTGGTTTCCGACAAGATTTCCTCCCTCCTGCTCTTCAACGAGAAGATAGCTCTGCACGTAACCCGTGCTGTTCGCTGGGACTCCGACCACGTAATTATCCTTGACGATGAAACCAAGGAAATTGCTAAGGAAATAGTAAGAAACAACGCTCTTAACAGAGTATTCATCGCTCTTGACTACTTCGATGCATCGGTTAACCGTATTGCAGCTTGGGTTGTAGGTGCCCGCAATATGCAGAAGGCTCTTCTCAATGCGCTTCTTCTTCCCGACCTCTCCGAGTATCAGGATAAGGCGGACTACACCAAAATGCTCGCAATCAGCGAGGAATTCAAGACCTTCCCCTTCGGCGAGGTATTCGACGAGTATTGCGCTCGCTGCGGTGCCCCCGTTGGTATGGAATGGATTGAAAAATCCGACAAGTACGAGAAGGAAGTTCTCTCCAAGAGATAATTCCCACGCTTGCAAATCCAACTGAATATAAAATAAGGTAGGAGTACGGTTTTGTGCTCCTACCTTTGCTGTTTATTTAATTTATTCCCATTTTTGCAAACAACTGTTGTCAATATTGACTGATTTCTTCAGATTTACTTTCCAATTCAGCCTTCTGACTGTCATAGATTACAAATGCTATTGCCATTGCCATTGCATAATAGAAAACGGTATATACGTAAAAAACGAAGTTGTCAAGCAAGCTCATTCCGACGGTTATGAGCATAGGCATGAGAAGCATGCTTTTTTCAAGAGTGGGACGTGCAATGAACGGCACGAGCGAATGCGCTCTGTAATAAGCGTATGCAGCCATACCGAAAATTCCCATTGCCGCAAGAACCTGAACTACGGTATTATGTGCCATAGTGGGAATGAAGCTAGCTATATCCGAGCCGGTTCCCGTACTGCAAAAGCCTTTACCGAAGACCGGAGCTGAAGTAAAGCTTTCTATGCCCGCACGCCAAAGGTCAAATCTGCCGTTGTTATCAAATCCCTGCTCCATGACTGTTGCAAAAATTCCCGCAATCTTATCCCACATAACGACAGCTGCCACCAGAACAACCGCAGCTCCCGCAAGAGTTATTATTCTGAACATAAGCTTACGCGCACCTGCAAAGCAGCCTATTACGTAAGATGCAATAAGCGCCAACGTGGCGAATATCAGAGCATTGCGCGACATCGTAAGAGCAGCGCAAAGATAAGTAATCACGGAGGCTACAACGTATACCGCCGGATATCTCATTTTCATTGCACCAAAAACAAGCATGGGTATGAGAACCGTCAGAGAAAATCCGATAGGATTCCATATTCCCCAACCGAGATTTACCTTGGTTTTAACTATTGAGCCGTCGACTATTATACCGTCGTACGTCATAAACATAAACGCCATTTCGGCAACGATAACCGCCGCAATGAGAAGCGTTATATAGCAAAAATATTCTACAAGCCCGTCTTTGCTTTCCCCACGAAGACCGAGATAAAATATATAGAAAGTGAAGAAATACACGAACGCTTCGATAAATCCGACAAGAAGCCCAGCCCAATGCCAGCCGGAGGAAAAGACACCGTTCAAAAGGAATGCCGCACACAGCAAGGAAAGCGGAAGCAGCATCGGGGTGTCGCGCCTCATGCCTTCTTTTACGCAAATAACGAATCGGTACATAAGCGCCGTCAACGTGATAACGGTCAGCAAAAGAAGAATTACCAGCCTCGCCCCCTCGAAATAGTAACCGGAGTTCGTAGGCCAACCCGGAGAGTGCTTTAGCGGAAGCTGATAGATGAACACCGCCATGGGCATAAGAAGAGGTTTGGTGCTGTCGCAAATAATGAGTGCACCGCAGGCAAGCACAAGAAATGGAATAACCAGATAAAATTCCGTTGCCGTAACGTGACCTAACGCCACCAGACAGGCTATTACTATGGGGTAGATTTTTCCGTCAT
Source organism: Eubacteriales bacterium (assembly GCA_045588085.1). Classification (GTDB taxonomy): domain Bacteria; phylum Bacillota; class Clostridia; order Oscillospirales; family CAG-272; genus UBA1740. Next base: position 10,512 of record JAZNDN010000023.1, on the reverse strand, counting down.
AAAATCTTTTAAGAGACTCTTTTATCCGTGCGAAGCTCAGTGACTTCCAGGCACTGCGGGCACAAATCTCTTTTTCCGAGCTCATTCAAGATTACCAGCCTTCTTTATTTTTTCATAGGTATCGGCAAACACGGAACTGAAGGAATATTTATCGTACGCCTTTCTAACGGTTTCGGCAGCAGGAAGTCTTTTTTCCTCGGCTATGGCAACGAAGCCTTCGACAAAATGCTTCATAGAGCCGCATTCATAAAGTCTGCCGGCACCGTCGCAAAGTATATCTCTGTGCCCCTTTATATCCGAGGCAAGAACAGGGCAGCCCGCACCGAGAGCCTCGACTATGTTAAACGGCAAGCCCTCGATTTTAGAGGCGCTAACATACACATCAGCTGCGGAAAGGTAATCCGAAACGTTGTCACGTCTGCCGAAGAACCTGACACGCTCCGAGACTCCGAGATCGACCGCGAGATGCTCAAGATTTGAACGCTCGTCCCCTTCTCCGACAAGCCAAAGCACAGCGTCCTTTCTGATAGAAAGAATTGCAGGCATGCTTGATATGAGGAAGCTCTGGTTCTTTCTTGCCGAAAGCTCTCCGACAAACAGTAAAACGTATTTATCCGCAACCTTATTTCTTTCCCTGAAGACATCTCTGGGAACTCTGACGCGAAGCTCGGAAATTCCCATACCCAAAGTGGAAATCGGCTGTGACAAAGACAGCTTATTATCGGTTGCTATATCAAAGTCCTCGGCGTTCATAGTAAGAATAGCGTCGGTCTTTTTGGCAGTCAGCTTCTCCGCAAGAAGAAGCAGACGGGATTTGATTTTCTCCTTCGCACCGCGGCTGCTGAGATTTGAGAACAGATATCCGTGTACTATGTTTACGACACGGGGTCTATCCTTTTTAGGTAGCGCCATTCTTATGTGGAATGCGGCAAGAGAGGTGTTCAGTATTACAAGGTCAAATTTTTCCCGCTCCGCAATCTCTCTTATCATCTTACGGCAGGCGGCGTTTTCCTTGGAAAACGTCTTCTTAACAAACGGAATATCAAAATCCGCTCCCTCGCCCTTTGCCATAGTCATAACCGTATATCCCTCGCGTCTGAGCGCCTCAATATAAGGAATATGGAATGATTTGAGATGAGAGTAGGTTGATGCGGCATATAGTATTTTGCACGATTTATCGTCATTCACTCTCGCGGAATAGGATTTATTCTCGTCTGCCGCCTTCTTTGCAACGACGTCAACACCTCCCGACGTTATAACAACGTCGTCCGCAGAATGCTCTTCGGTGCGTCGGGATGCAGGAGCCTCGGCAACCTGCGCCTGTTCCTTTTTGGTATCAACGTATTTTTCGTTTTTATTGAATGCCTTAAAGGGCGTGCAAAGCAGAATGTAAATATCAAGCCACAAGGACCAGTTCTCTATATAATCTATATCCTCGTGAATACGGTCTACAACCGAGGTATCTCCGCGGAGTCCCTTTACCTGAGCAAGTCCGGTAAGTCCGGGCTTTACGTAGTGCTTTACCATGTAAAGCGGAATATCCTTGCGGAACACCTCAACAAACGCGGGAAGCTCCGGACGCGGACCAACCAAAGACATACTGCCAAGAAGCACGTTAAAGAGCTGAGGAAGCTCATCTATGGCAGTTCTTCGAAGGAAGGTTCCGAACCGTGTTTTTCTGGGGTCGGTGCCGGTTGTCCATGCGACCGTGGATTTATCGTTAACTCGCATTGAACGGAACTTGAGCATCGTAAACGGCTTACCAAGCTTACCGACTCTTTGCTGCCGGAAGAATATAGGACCGGGGGAGGATATTTTGGTTCCTATTGCCGCCATAATCATAAGAGGCGAGGTCAGTATTATAAGTGCCAACGAGCCTATGATATCGACAATTCGCTTAACCGCCGCATTCGCACGGTTATCCAAGGGGGTTGTGTGAATATTTATTATGGGTAGGCTTCCAATCTGCTCAAGCTGCCTTGAGGTTTTGAAGAATCCGTAAATTACAGGAAGGAAAAATACCTTAATGCATCTGTCATCGCATATATTTACAAGCCTTATAAGATGACGCTTATCGTATGAGTCAATTGCAAAAACCACGTCGGTAGGCTTGTATTCGTCGAGAATTTTCTCAAGCTCTGTAAATGCACCCAGCTTATCGCAGCCGACGTCCTCACTTATTTTATTACCGACGTAGCCGAGCACCATCATTCCGCACTGCGGGTTTTTCTCTATTTGGCGTACGTATTCCTTTGCGGAAGCGGTATTGTCACCGACTATGATAACCTTACGCAGAATATACTGCTTTGCACGTAGTACTCTGAGAACAACCAGAAGTATGCGGCGCTTAAAGGTGAGGAACGCCGTGCTGACAAGAAGCGTCATAAGCGTCCATATAAGAAGAAAGCTCTTTATCCCCGGCTCAGCAAACAGCGCAAAGATAATCGCCAATGTGCCGAAGAAGGTCACGTTTGCCTCAAGAATACGGAGTATCGAAGACGAAGTCTTGAAATATACCGAGGGCTTATAAAGATAAAACGCCTGATATGCAAATCCGCTGAGTATAACGATAACCAAAATCCAGATAACAGTCTCGGGAGTATTTGGATAAATCGGTGTCTCTTTTGCTATCAGGCACGAGAAAAAGTACGCTATAAATACTGTAAGCAGATTAAGGAGCATATCAAGATAATGCTCAATAATCGCAAATATGCTTTTATTCTGACTGTTCATATTATCTCCTTAAAGATACCGCAGCAATGCCAACGGCAATGGTTAGAGGGGTGAGGTGACTTGTCAAATATCACACGCGGTGAGCATTGACTTGCGGTTTAACGCCTGCCAAACGCGTGCGCGCTAACGTATATACTATACCACTATCGGAGAATTTTGTCAAGTAGAGCCTTTTTCCTTGACATTGAAGCGCGTCGGTGTTAAAATAATTTAAGAAAATGAATGTCAAGGAGGCACACAATGAATAACTTTGACAGCAATATTTCGCAAATAGAAAAAACTCTGGGATACGTGTTCCGAGATAAAGCGCTGCTGAAGCAGGCGTTCACCAGAACGAGCTTCTGCAATGAAGCCAGAAAAAGCGAAAACATACAGTCAAACGAGGTGCTGGAATTTTTCGGCGACAGCGTGCTCTCCGCCGCAATCGTCACGCTTCTTATAAAGACAAGAACCGTAAGGTACAGACACGGAATAAAAACCGAACTCACCGAGGGGGATTTTTCCAACATCCGCTCAAAGCTTTCCAACAAGGCAAACCTTTCCCAAAACATCAGAAAAAGCGGACTGCAGAATTTTCTGCTGATGGGTGACGGTGATGCAAAGCTTGGCATAGAGCAGGAATTTTCCGTGATGGAAGACCTTTTCGAAAGCATAATAGGAGCAATTTATATAGATTCCGATTTCAGCATTGACGCTGTCATGAAAACCGCCGAAAAGCTTCTTGATATCTCCGAGTACACCTCATCTGACGCCGCATCTCCGATTCAGAGCTTCAAAAATCTGCTCCAAGAGTTTTGCGCAGATAAAAAAAGACGCCTGCCCCCACCCGTGTATAAAACCGTAGGAGAATCAGGCCCCGACCATGATAAGCTTTACACGGTTGAGTGCTATATTGGCGAAAAGCTACTCGGGGAGGGTTGCGGAAGAAGCGTGAAGCTTGCACAGACCAACGCTGCGAAGACTGCGTACGAAAACCTCACGAAAAGCTCTGTGAGCTGAAAATCAAAAAACGCCAAGGGTAATACGTAAAGTACTAACCCGTGGCGTTTTTATTATGCAATTTACAAAATATTATCCCGGAAGCCCTTTCCCATAATCTCACTCGTTTTGGTTATTATAATGAACGCGTGAGCATCGATTTCGTTTACGAATTTTCTGAGTCTTATCGCCTCGGCCCTGCGGCATACCGTCATAATTATACACCTGCCCTCACCGGTGTAAGCTCCCCTTGCCTCGAACAGCGTTGCGCTGTGCTTAAGCTCATTAGTTATGAACTTATTTATCGGCTCCGGCTGCGTGGTTATTATCGTAAAGGATTTGCACATATTTATGGAGTCTATTATATCGTCAACAACGAAAACCTTTGCAAAAAGGCCCAGAATCGCAAAAAGTCCGCTTTGCGCTCCGTATACTGCAAAGGTCGAAGCCGCAATAATAAAATCCGAGAATAGCAGCGCACGCCCTACGTTCATAGAGGTATACTTTTTAAGTATCAAAGCAACAATATCTGTACCGCCGGACGATGCGTGGCACTTGAATATTATAGCCGCACCGATTCCGGTCAGAAGCACAGCATATACCAGCTCCATAAAAGGATACGGCGTTATAGGAGCTTCCAGTGGTACCATAAGCTCAAAAATCCAGTTTTCAAGAGAAAGCATAAGCGAGCAAAAGAACGTTAGCGCGCTGCACTGCTTGCCGAGAATTATTAAACCTAGCACAAGCAAAACGACGTTTACTATGAGCATATACACCGCCTGGCTTAACACGGGGAATAGTTTAGCAAGAATTATTGATATGCCGCTGACACCCCCCGTTGCAAATCCGTTAGGTGCCTTAAAGAAATATATACCTACTGCCATAAGCAGTATTCCGAAATTTAAGAATGCCCAGTATTTCACCTTGCCAAAAACGCCTTTTTGGCGTTTTTGAATATTTGATTGAGCAGAGCCGGACTCCCGGGTTGGCAAAATTTGCGCCTCTTTGTCTTCTATAAGCATTTATCTGTCTCCTCCTACGTCATACGCTTGCGACCAAGCGTTCTTTCCTTCTTTATCGGTAATCCTTATTCTAAAATAATCGTTATCACTATGCAGAGTAAACTCAACACGCCTTAGCATATTCCCATTTTCTGCATGCACAGAAAGTATACGTCGCGTATTACCTACGAGGAACACCGAGCGGCAATCCGAGCACTCTACTGTGACGTTTTCGCCCTCTCTTACAATCGAGTATATCTCAGGGCCCGTAGATGCGTAAAAATCTCCGTTTTCAAGAGCAGATATAATATCGGAATATTTGAGGCTCGGTGAGTCAATGCAAACCCAACCGCCAAACGAATCCGAATACGGACCCTCAAATCCGTGCTTATTATGATTGTCGTCGCAGGCGGTAAGATATACACGCTTGCCGCTCTTTCTTATAACGTCGTAGACATTCTCATCTCCCAGATGACCTGTTACTGCCGTTCCGTGATTGTATATCTCAACCGCAAAAAGTCCCTCGTATTCGGTGAAATTGCGAGCATCCTCAAGCGACCAGGACGGATGGTTATATGAAACGAGAAATCCCGCCTCATTAGCCCTTCGTATCATATCGTTTACGCCATCCTTTGATAGAGCTCTGGGATACTCCCCCTCACACTTACAGCGGTCTTCGGACACCTTAGGATACCTGTCATAAACCGAAGCGTAGCACGGTGTCAGACTGTTATGCGGCTGCTTTGCATAGAAATTAAGATGCACCGCCCTCATGCCGGTCGATACCAAGGTAGATGCACTCGCGTTTTCCTTTATCGCCAGCTCTGCCGAGGTTATGGCAAGAAATTCCTCATCCGAAAGATAGGAATTGTCAATCACACGCTCATGGTCGGTAAAGGCAACCACGGAATATCCGTGCTTTTTATATTCATCTTTTATCTCTTCAGGCGTGGCACGCCCGTCGGAGAGGGTGGTGTGACAATGAAGATTAGCCTTGTAAATCTTCTGATTTTTACCAAAAAGAATTTGTTTTCCGTTCATATTATTCCCCTACGCAGCAAGCGTAAAAAGACCTTATCGGCGTTTATTCGTCCTTATCAACGCTATCTGCCAGACGGAATCCGGCGGTATCGCTGACCGGAAGCGAGAAGGTCAGCGCATGCGCCTTGGTTTCGACGCCTGCATTCTGTATAATAGCCTTCATTATATCGCTTCTCTTTTCTGCGGCAGCGACAATGAACAGAATTTCTTTCTCTTCCGCAATGGACAATCCGAAGAATTTTTCGGCTCCTGCGGCGGTTCCTTTGGCTCTTATCGTAGTTCCGCCTCTGGCACCTGCTTCGCGGGCTGCATCCATAACCATGTCGGTATAGCCCTTTTCATATATCGTTATGATAAGCTCATGACTTGAGTTCATACAGTTGTCCTCCTTTTTTTCGGGCACCTTGTCGCAGCCCTTTAGGTATTCAAAGGTTCTTGCTCCTCCTACGCTTGCAAAGGGAATTGCAACGGCTATTCCCCTGTCGGGCAAATCAATTTTCATATCCTGGGACAAGCCTCTCATAAGATTGGTCAGAAGCTCTCCCGGCACGGCAGAGAAAAGAATCGCTTTCTCTGTTTTCTCAAGCCCCAAAAGACTGAGCGTTTTCTCATGTGCCGTTCCTGAGCAGGTCATACTATACGTAACGTTGACACCGTGACTGAGATAATAACTCTCATACTCGGCACAATCTTTTCTTTGAGCTATCGTTATAAGCCAGTATAATTCCTTCATAAAATCCTCCTTTCAGTATAGAGGGATTAAAGCTCTATAATATCATCGTCGCCTGCGACGTATACCGGTTCCTGAGCTTCGGTTTCGGTTGCGATAATATCACTCTTGGCAACCTTCGCAGCCTTGTGAACGCGAATCTTATAAACTACGCCAAGCGCCTGTATGGCAATAAGCGGTGCCATGGCTACAAGAGCTATAACTCCGAAGGCATCGGTTACTACGACTCCGCCGGAAGCTACGCAGGCTCCGACTGCAAAGGGCAAAAGGAACGTAGCCGTCATAGGACCGGAAGCGACTCCGCCCGAGTCAAAGGCTATCGACGTAAATATGTCGGGAACAAAGAAGCTCAGCAGGATAGCAACGGCGTATCCCGGAATAAGAATCGCCAGAAGCGGAATGCCCGTGAGTGCACTGAGCATTGCTATTCCAACCGATGCACATACGCCTGCGGAAAGAGCTACCGAGAGCATTTTTCTCGGCACGGTTCCCGAGGTAACCTCCTCAACCTGCTTTGTGAGCACGTGAACGGCAGGCTCTGCCGAAACTATAAAGTATCCTATCAGCATACCGAGAGGAACGATTATGAAGCTCCAACCGGACGATGCTATTGCGTATCCCAGGTGATATCCGACAGGCATGAATCCAACGTTCACACCCGTGAGGAAAAGAACCAAACCAACGTATGTATACAAAATTCCTATGAGAATCCTGCCCACACCCTCACCTCTGCCTCTTACTATAAGGCGGAAGATAAAGAAGAAGGCTACTATCGGACCAAGCGCTATCAGCATCTCAAGCATAAAATGCGGTATCGAATCCACGAACAGTCCCATAAGGTCCCTTGTGTTTCCCTCGGGAGCAGGATAGGATGTGTTGGCGTCAGCCTCTCCGCTATAAAGGATTCCAAGTGCCATAACCGCCAGAATCGGTCCTACGGAGCCAAGAGCTACCATACCGAAGCTGTCGTCCTCGCCCTCGTTTGCAGAAATAGAAGCAACGCCGACACCAAGCGCCATAATGAACGGAACCGTCATAGGACCTGTGGTTACTCCGCCGGAATCAAACGAAACGGCAAGAAAATTCTTGGGAACAAAGAATATTGCCATAACGAATACCGCGGCATAGCAAGCGATAAGAATGTATTTAAGCTTAACTCTGAGCAAAATTCTCAGCATCGCAACGACCAAAAACAAACCGACGCCGATACCGACCGACAGAAGAAGCACTATGTTTGGAATGCTTGATATCTGATTGGCAAGAACCTGAAGGTCAGGCTCCGAAACGGTTATCAGAAGACCGACGAAGAAGGAAACCAGGACGACAACGAATATCTTACGTGACGTTGCCATTTTAGAGCCAACGTATTCTCCCATAGGCGTCATCGCTACGTCTGCGCCAAGGTTAAATAGTCCCATTCCGAGAATGAGAAGCACAGCGCCTACCAAGAACGTGACGAGCATCTCCGCTTCAACCGGGAAGAATGTTATAAGGAGTAGAAAGACTATTGCCGTAATAGGAAGGACCGAGTGCAATGCTTCCTGTACCTTTTCCGGAAGACTGTTATTCCTAAATAATTTCATTATTTTCCTCCCAACCGAATGGCGTAATTCATACAAATCAATTATAACACACGCGCACGAAAAAATCAACCGCCAATTGCAGCCTCAGTCTTACCGGCCTCTTTCAACCGCGTACATAGCCGTATCCACTGAAGCTGCGAGCTTTTATACCCTATTCTATGAGTTTTTTTCACAAAAGTATTGCAATCTTTTTAAGAAAATGATATGATTTATACAAAACTATAACAAGAGGTGAAAAATAATGAAGAAAAGATTCTCTCTATTTTTATTGATAGCCGCACTTGTTCTGGCTGTTTTTGCTTTTTCGTCATGCAACGGCAATGACGGTGACGGAGCAGGAAACGGTGACGAAAGCGGCAATGCGAACGAATCCAGCAGCACCGAGGGACTCGTTTTCGGAAACGACGAGAGCGGCAATTACGCCGTTACGGGTTATACCGGAAGCAGTGCGGAGGTTTATATCCCCGCAAGCAATGACGGTAAAGCAGTAGTTTCAATTGCTAAAAATGCATTCAGAAGAAACGGCAATATTACTGCCGTTCATCTGCCCTCCAGTCTTAAGGTTATCGGCGAATCCTCATTCCAGGAATGCAGCGCCCTTAAGTCCGCCGAATTCAATGCAACTCCGAATACACTGGCTATCTCGGCAAGCGCATTCTCCGGTTGCCCCAACCTTGAGAAGTTCACTCCCCCGGAAAGCACCGTAAGCATCGGTGAAAAAGCGTTCAGCGGTTGCGGCAAGCTCACCACAAAGTCTGCAGAATCGACCTACGTCGGCAACTGGCTTATTATGGGTGCAAGTGTTGCAAAGCCTATCATAAAGAGCGGTACTGTTGGAATTGCAGACCAGGCATTCGCGAGCGACAATGTTATAACCGAGGCAGCGATCCCTTCTTCCGTTAAGTACATAGGCAATAATGCTTTTACCAGATGTGGCAATCTGAAGAAGGTTGTTTTTGCAAAGGAAGGCGTTATGCTCAAGAGTATAGGTGACGAGGCATTTCTCGAATGCACATCATTTGCCAAGATTATGCTCCCCGAAAGTCTTGAGCATCTCGGCAACAAAGCGTTATATAAATGCCCAAACCTCTCACTGTCAATAGCAAGCGGCAACAAAGCCTTCAAGATTAGAGAAGGCATGCTTATCGACGTAAAGAGTAAAACCGTTCTTATCGGCGCAGACAAGGTTGACGTTAACATTCCCGGTGACGAAGGAATTGAATTTATCGCTCCTTTTGCTTTCGAAGGCATGACCGCAATAAATCGTTTGACCATACCTGCATCCATCAAGGAAATAGGCAATCACGCATTCGTTGACTGTTCGAATCTCAAATCAGTCACGTTTGAAGAGGGTTCGAAGCTGACCAAAATCGGTGATAGCGCGTTCTATTCTAATGAATGGCTTGGCAAAATCAATTTGGAGGACCTCGAAAACCTCAAAGAGATTAGCCGATACGCATTCCACAGCACCGGCATCTCCTCGGTAACCATTCCCGCATCGGTTGAAATTATCGGAGACCAGTGTTTCGCTCATTGTCAGGCTCTGACGAGCTTTTCTTTCGCAGAAGGCTGCAAGGTAACTAAGATTCCCGCCTCTATGCTTGAATACTGCAGAAGGATTCCCACAATAACAATTCCCGAAACCATCACCTCTATAGGTTCGAAAGCGTTTGCGGGATGCATTGCTCTCGGTGAGATATATATTCCCTCTACTGTAACCGAAATCAAGAGTAAGGCATTCGGCGCACTCGACGACCCGATGAACATCACTATAAAGTGCGAAGTATCAGAGGCTCCGGCGGGCTGGGATTCTAACTGGAACGGAAGCGAATGCGAGCCCAGCTGGAACGTAGCAAACTAAAATTTTTCACGCAATCAAATTCAAAAAGTAAAGGTGGAGCACTGTTTTGTGCCCCACCTTTGTTTTTTGCGTTATCAATACTCATGCCATAAGCTTCTGCCATTCGGCTGCTGCCGAAGCAGATATTCTCTTTATATTTTCTTTCGGATATTTAGAGTCCGAACCTCCGTTAGTGTAAAGAAAATAGTATCCGTCTGCCGTGACGTACAAAGTTTCCTCATAACCCGAAGGGTCACCGTAGTATCCCTCGGTGATTTTTTTCACTACCGTACTACTCACAGTATCGTACTCTTTTCCGCATATGATTTTGCGCATATTTTCTCCTTTCTTCTTTACGTATGACGTATTTACATATATAATTATACAGTCATATTTAGAATTTTTCAATACCGCTGCATACTTTTTAACAAGCATTTTATGGGATATTATCCATTGTTTTCTTGTTTTTTGTCGGTTTTGAAAAATCTGCGGCAAAATTACACGGGGCTAGGCAAGAGGGAGTAATCCGAACTCGTTTTAGGGATGCTGATTTTAGACAAAGCTTCGGTAAAAATCCTTATAATATACTCATATTATCTCGAATTT
>JAZNDN010000022.1:0-7777 GCA_045588085.1 Eubacteriales bacterium | reverse complement strand
TTGTCCGCTGACGCTCTCCTCGATATATCCGTTAACGGCACCGAGTGCTGTTTGTTGTGCTGAATAGTATTTTGACGAGCGTTTTGCTATCATTCCCGCCGCTTTTATAAGAATAGGAATAAATACGACGGTTATCAGCGTCAGCCAAAGATTTGTCGAAAGCATAAATACAAACGTTCCGACTATGCTGACGACGCCGGACACCATTGACGTCAGCGAGTTGTTAAGCATCATATCTATATTATCTATATCATTGGTAAATCGGCTCATTACCTCACCTGTGGGGTTGGAGTCGAAATACTTAACGGGAAGCTTCTGGAGCTTTTCAAAAAGGTCATTTCTTATGCTTTCGACCGAGCCCTGAGAAACTGTAAGCATAAGTCTTGCCTGCAGATACGAGGAAAATACCGAAATGAGATATACCGCGCCAAGAATTATAAGCGCTGCAAGCACGTAGACGGTTACTGCAGCAGCCTTACCCTTATCTATCAGCGAGGCAACCAAGCCTGTATCGGCAAATGCTCCTATTATTCTGTCGGCAGAGGCTTCAAGGACGCTGAGCGGCTCTTGTCTGCCTGTGACGGTAAAGGAAATTCTATTGATTATAGGCGCAGTAAGGTAACCTGCGACAAGCGAGGTCACAGTAGTGAGCAGCATACACAAAAGGACGGTTATGAGTCTTAGCTTATATCTGCCGACGTAGCTCATAAGTCTTTTGACGGTTTTACGAAGGTTTTTCGGCTTTCCCTTGGGTCTTGGGCCACCGGGTCCGCCCCGTCTTCCTCCGGGACCTGCGGGTCCGAAGCCTCTTTGCATATCACTGTGCCGCGCCGAGCGGCTATACTGCTTTTGAAGCTCTGATAACTCTCTCATTTACTTTGCCTCCTTTCCTGCGGGTGCAGAATCGGCAAGACCCATCTGTGAATTGTATATTTCGCGGTATTCGAGGTTAGTTTGAAGAAGCTCACTGTGAGTTCCGACACCTGTTATTTTGCCGTCGTTCATAACCACAATTTTATCGGCATCCATAACAGAGCTTATTCTCTGCGCAATTATGAGCTTTGTGCAATCGGGGATATCGTTTCGGAAGGCTTCTCTTATCTGCGCCTCCGTTGCGGTATCGACTGCGCTGGTTGAATCGTCAAGTATTAGTATTTTCGGCTTTTTGAGCAGAGCGCGCGCGATGCAAAGTCTTTGCTTCTGTCCGCCCGAGACGTTGGCACCGCCCTTTTCGAGAAGCGTTCCATACCCTGCCTCAAAGGTAGACACGAATTTATGCGCGGCGGCACTTTCGGCGGCGGCAAGCACCTGTTCTGCCGTGGCATCCTGATTACCCCATTTAAGATTATCCTCAATCGTGCCGGTAAATAGGAGGTTTTTCTGCAAAACCATACCTATACCCTCGCGCAGATTATAAAGAGAATAGTCCTTGACGTTAATTCCGTCAACAAGCACCTCACCGCTGTCAATATCGTAAAGGCGCGGTATCATTGACACGAGCGTGGTTTTTCCGCAACCTGTCGAGCCGATAATTCCGACCGTTGAGCCGGCTTCGATTTTGAGGTTTATATCCTCTAAAACGCACTCGGTATTATTCTTATAGTATCTGAAGGTGGCGTTTTTAAACTCTATCTCGCCGCCCTCAACCACTTTTTCGGGGTATTTTGCAGCCTCGTCCGAGAGGTCAAGCTCCTCATCAAGAACCTCACATATTCTTCTGCCGGATGCCATAGCGCGCGAAGCTGTCATAAGCAGCATGGTTATCATCATAAGCGACGAGAGTATCTGGGTGGTATAGGTAATGAAGTTTACCAGGTCTCCGACAGGCATATCAGAGCTAAGAACAAGCCCGCGTCCAACCCAAAGCACAGCAATAACGGTTATATACATAAACAGGTTCATAACCGGAGCCATAAAGATAACGGTTTTCATAGCAGAGAAGCCTGCGCCTCTGAGGTTTGAGTTAGCTTCCTTAAATTTTTTCTTTTCATAATCCTCTCTTACGAAGGATTTGACGACGCGCACGTTAGTGACGTTTTCTCTGACCGTTGAGTTAAGACCGTCAACCCTAGTCTGCATTTTTGCAAATCTCGGAAATCCCGACATTATTATAATGAAGATTGCTATAATCATAAGCGGCATCGTTACCGCGAAGGTAACCGATAGGGTTGGCTTTATGGAAACCGCCATTATAATTCCGCCTATCATCATACCGGGTGAGCGAAGCGCCATTCTCAAAAGCATATTGACGAAATTCTGAAGCTGAGTGACGTCATTGGTAAGTCTTGTAACTATCGAGCCTGTGGAAAATTTATCTATATTTGCGAAGGAGAATTTCTGCACCTTATTAAAGACGTCGCGACGAAGGTCGGTAGCAAAATTTACCGATGCCTTGGCACCGTAATACGCACCGCCAACACCTCCGAGCATCATAACAAGCGAAACGCCTATCATAATTGCACCGATACCGATACTGTTACCGACGGTGAGTGCGCCGTATATTTCCGGATACGCTGCTTTATTAATTACTACGGCAAGAAGCCTTGGCATTATCATTTCGCCTATAAGCTCTATTATCATGCAAAGCGGTCCGAGAATGAAGAATGGCAAATAGGGCTTTATGTATTTATACCATCTTTTCATTGCTTTTGCTCTCCCTTCTGATTATCTGAAATCAATTCAAGATTTTTCTTCATTGTTTTGAGGCATCTATCAAATATTTCCTTTTCCTCAGCGGTAATACCGCAAAACGCAGCTTCGTCTATTTTCGTGAAGCTTGCACGGGTGGCTTCGACTATTTCCCTGCCTTTTTCGGTAAGGCTGATTTCGTTAAAGCGAGTATCCTCCCCTGCTTTTCTTTCGATGAGCCCGCAGGCTTCGAGCTTACTAAGAGCGAGCGTTACTGCGGCAGGCGTTATTCCGAGGTGCTCGGCTATTTCCTTTTGTGACCTTGGCTTTGCTTCATCCGAGAGGCGCATCAGTATAAAATGCTGGGTTCTATGAATTCCGGATTTACTTATTTCCTCTTCAAAAGCGCGCTTATGCAGGCGGTTGATACCTATCATAAGCTTTACTGTGTCCTTGTATTTATTAAACATTTCTTCTCCTTTTAAAAAACGGTTAAGCTCTTAATAGTTAAGCACTTAATCATTATATCATATTATGCGAAAAAGTCAACAGCAGCGCGCATATTTATAAATATTTTTTCAAAGGTAATCTTTGATATTGAAATACAGCTTACATTATGATAAAATAACAATACAAAGTACGGAGAAAAAAGCTATGAAACAAACAACTCTATGCTATATTGAAAAAGACGGAAAATATCTGATGCTTCATCGGGTAAAAAAGGTAAATGACGAAAATCGGGACAAATGGATAGGTCTTGGCGGTAAGCTTGAGGAAGGCGAGTCGCCCTTTGACTGCGTGCGCCGTGAGGTTTTGGAGGAGGCGGGGGTTATTCCGCTTGCCTTGAAATACCGAGGAATAGTGACGTTTGTTTCCGACGTATACGGCACGGAATATATGCATTTATTTTCAGCCTGCGGCTATTCCGGAGAGCTTTGTGACGAATGCTGCGAGGGCGCTTTGGAGTTCGTTGAAAAAAATGAGGTTGTCAGGCTTCCTATTTGGGAGGGAGATAAGATATTTTTATCCCTGCTTGACAGCGAGCCTCGCTTTTTCTCCTTGAAGCTGGTATACGAGGGTGAGCATCTTGTATCGCACGCGTTGGAGATATAGCAATGGATTACGATATAGTTTATTCCAAGCGCAAGACGGTAGGAATTTCGGTAAAGTCGGGCAAGGTAACAGTTCGCGCGCCGCGTGGATATTCTCAGTCCGGAATTGAAAAAATACTGAAAAAGCACGCTCTTTGGATAGAGCGCGCAATTGCAAGAGATGCGGCAAGGCGAGCCTCGGAGCCTATGCTGACAGAATCTGATATTAAAGAGTTAAGAGCCGCGGCAAAGGCATATTTTGGCGAAAAATGCAGGATTTTTGCCGACGTTATGGGGGCGCGGTACACCAGAATAACGATAACCGGTGCAAAAACGAGATTTGGCTCATGCTCGTCAAAAAAGTCAATTTCATTTTCTTATTTTCTGATGCTTTATCCCGAGGCAGCGAGAGAGTACGTTATAGTACACGAGCTGGCGCATATTTTCGAGATGAATCATTCTGCACGTTTTTACGCTATCGTTGAGAAATTTATGCCGGATTACAAGCAAAGACGCGCACTTTTAAAAAGAAAAAGCAAGCCGTAAGGGAGACGAGGAATTCCCTGCTCTGCTTGCTTTTTTCTTTTCCGCAACAAATGATTTATCCGTTATGAGCTATTCTTCTCTGTGAATATAGCAGTAAGAATTAAACTGCTTTTTACGCCTTCCTCGTCCGACGTAGTCGCCCGGTGCTATCATATTTATATAATAAGGAACGTCGTAGCTATCACCGGGGAGCGTTTCAGAGTCAAGCTCCATATAGACGTAGTCGGCGTCGGATATGATTATTTCTTTGGGGAAATGGCGGTCGCTGATTTTCAATAGCGAAATAGGCTTGAGGTAGTCCTCGGGGCAGGCTTCGGTTGCTACGCCCTCGGAAATTTCGTCATAAAGGCAGAGCACGTGTCTTTCGCACGCCGATTTTGGCATATTAGACGGCTCAAAATACCCGTATTCCATTCTGACACCGCGTGGGTCGTATCTGCAATTATCCGAAAACAGCTCCCCCGAATCCTTACAATAAGCGGCTTTTTTCAATCCTGCAACCGAGAAGCTTTTAATTTGTGAATCCGAAAGCTTTGCAAGCTTGGTTTTATGAACCGAAAGCATAATTTCATCCCATATTTTAATATGAGTGGGGGCAATTTTACCTATTTGCTCCCCTCCGTTTTTATATCCGCACCATATTCCTGCGGTGTAATAAGGTGTATAACCTACGAAAAGTCTATCCTTATCGTCGCCCGACGTACCTGTTTTCCCTGCTGTATCTACAAGATTTTTAAGCTTAACCGCCCTGGCTGTTCCGTTTTCAGTAACCTCCGAAAGAAGCTGATTCATTATTCTTGCGGCTTCCTTGCGGTAAATCTGCCTTTCTTCCTTTTTGTTATCTAAAAGCAGCCTTCCCGAATTGTCATAGACTTTAACAAAGCTTCTGCCGTTAGCTAAAGCACCCTCTTTTGCGAAAACGGTATAGGCTTCGGTGAGCTTACGCAAGCTCACGCCGTAGCTGAGCTGACCCAGCGCCAGAGGCGAGGGTGCAATATCGGTTATCATTTCACCGTTTGCATTGCTTCCGTTCCTGATAAGACTGTCGATTCCGAAATCGTTTTTTAGGCTTCTGTATATATTCTCGGCGCCGAGCATATTGTAAAGCCTTACGGCAACCGTGTTTTTCGAGGTTTTTAAGGCGTCCTTAACGGTTGTAAGTCCGTCGTAGACGGATGGGTAATTATTAGGAAATTCACGGATTTTGCCCGATGAGGACGTGAATGAGATGGGCACGTCATCAAAAACCGTGGCGCAATTTATACGTTTGGAGTTTACAAGCGGAGCGTAAAGCGCAATGGGCTTCAGTGCAGAGCCGGGTGTATGCGGGCTTTGGGCGTGGTTAAGGAGTCTGTTTCCCCCTTTTTTTCCTGCGGCACCGACGATTGCCGTCAAATCACCGCTTTCGGAATCCGATACCGACATTGCAAATTCAAGTCCCTCGGAGATTTTTCCGGGAAAATTATCACTGTTTTCAAAGTAATCTTCAAGAATAGCTTGCACCTCGGGGTCTACCGTGGTATAGATTTTCAATCCACCGCCATATACCAAAGATGACGCCATACTTTCCGACATTCCATAGGTTTCTATCAATGCCGCGATAACGTCACAGTTCACAGTTTCCACAAACCATGAATCTATTTCCTCATTTGCTTTTATCAACGGTAGTACGTTCAAATCCGAATTTATTGCCTCAGAATACTCGTTCTCACCGATAATTCCTGCATTTTTCATCACAGCCAGCACTGTATTTCGCTTTTTCAGGCAGGCTTCGGGGTATTCGTGCGGATTGTAACGTGTCGGTGCGTTGGTTATTCCTATAAGTGTTGCTGCCTCTGCGGCGGTAAGCTGATTCGGTTTTTTGCCGAAATAACGCTCTGATGCGGCACCGACACCGACCATATTCTCACCCATTGGCACTATATTGAGATATAGCTCCAGAATTTCATCCTTAGAATGATTTTTCTCCAATTTTACCGCTCTTATCATTTCTGCAAGCTTGCGCTTTACGGTAAGTTGATTATCTCCGCTTATATTCTTTATTACCTGCTGAGTAATCGTTGACGCGCCAAAGCTTGCGCGAATTTTGAAAACGCTGTTAAACAGCGCCTTAAGGCTTCTGCCGACGTCAACGCCGCCGTGCTGTTCGAATCGCTTATCCTCGACGGCAACGAATCCGTCCTTGAGCAGCTTTGCTATTTCGTCTGTTGAATACCATTTTTTGATATCGCTTGCCGAACAAGAGGTTTTATAAAGCGCTGCGCTGTAAGCCCCCTGTATGCTCCCGTCATCGTAATAATATTCGGTGACGCTGCCGCCCTTTGCCAAAAGAAAGAGAGATTCGTCAAGTGTGGGGTCAATATTTCGCTTTGAGAATAGCGCGAGCGCAGAAAATGCAAAAACCGAGAAAAGCGTCACCGCCAATATTATTCCTGCCGTGACATTAAGCAATTTTTTTCTTTTTATTGACATAAAAAATCTCCGTTAGGCTTTTTTTAATCTTGCCTCGCGGAGATTTTTAAAATTCTTATTGTTTTATGGAAGCTTTGGAAAATCGTATGCAACGTGATTTAAGTAAAGTCCTTCCGGCGCTGCCGTTTGTCCTGCGAGGCTTCTGTCACGTGAATTTAATATGTGTTGGATATCATTTTCGGAAAATCTGCCAAAGCCGACCTCGCAAAGTGTACCGACGATTATTCTTACCATATTATAAAGGAAGCCGTCTGCAAATATTCTTATCTCAATTATCTCACCGCGCTTTTCAACGGTTATATATTTTACGTTACGGACGGTATCCTCGGTATCCGAGCCTGCCGCCATAAAGGCAGAAAAATCATGCTTTCCTATCAAATGTTTTGACGCGGCGCGCATTTTTTCGATTGCTTCGGTATCAAGAATACGCAGCAAAAACCACGAGCGGCCGAACTCAAACGGGTCCGCAACTCTTGAATTGTATATCCTGTATAGGTATTCTTTGCCACAGGCGTCGTAACGAGGATGAAAGTTATCATTGCACTCTTTTGCATAATACAGCGAGATATCTTGAGGCAGAAATCTTGCGCAGGCTACCGGAAGTTTTTCCGGTGGAACAGACGCACCCGGTGCGTCAACCGTTATGCAGAACTCGTTTGCATGAACTCCGCTATCGGTTCGGCTACAACCTGTTACGCGGCAAGGCACGCCAAGCGTATTCTGCAAAGCCGAGCAAAGCTCACCCTGCACGGTTCTTTTATCCGGCTGAACCTGAAATCCGCAAAAGTCACGTCCGAGATATTTTATTTTAGCAAAGTATTTCATTCTCTCACCACTCAGAGTCTGTAAAGCATTATATCGTAGACCGTGCCGACAAGTCCGAGATTATACGGTACAATTCTCAAAACTATCATCATTGCAAGGAATACGGCGCCCAAAATCAACCATAGGTAATCAATAGGCTTATAGGTGAGCTTCACGAGCTTAGTTCTGTTCTTATCGCCTCTGTAACAGCGGCATTCCATAGCCGTAGCAAGCTC